>CAJVYZ010000448.1 GCA_913009915.1 uncultured Gemmatimonadota bacterium
GCGCAGGGTCGTCTCCCATCCTACGGGTCGATTGGGGCCTGCATCCGGTACGCGCCCACGAGGAGATTGGTATGCGGCACCGCCTGAAGGTCACTCTCACCGCCGCCCTGGTCATCACAGCGGCGTGCAGCGACGCGGCCGGTCCCAGCGGCCCGCCTAACACCCTTCGATTCACCACCGCTCCCGAGACGGTTCGCCAGGGCGATCCGACGTCATTCGTAGTCGAGGCGTTTGACGACACCGGCACTCTCATCGAACAGGCGGCCCTATCGTGGTCGGTCGAGCCACTCGGGGCTGGAGACTTCCCGCTAGGCGGCCGGTTCGTCGGCTACCAGCCCGGCCTGGTCGACGTCACCGTCAGCCACGGATCACTGGCCGACACGATTGCCATCGAGATTCTGGCGCGGGCCGTCCCAGCCGGGAGCCTGCGCGACCCGATCCTCGTGGCTGAGTTTCGGACTCCCAATACCATCGGCAGGCCCCACAATTTTTGGATCGATGAGACCCAAGGCATCCTCTGGCTCTCGTGGTACCAGGACGGCATCTATGCCGTCGATGCCACCGGCGAGCTGCTTGGCCGGTTGGACCGTCAGGGCCGCACCATCATGCAGGCCGACTACAGCCCAGGATCCACAGGGTGCTTCGACATCGTCGGCAACGACACCTGTGCCTGGGCACCGCAGCTCCACAACGGCCTGCTGTACGTCTCCGACGTCAACACCGGGCTGTGGATCCTCCGACCGGAGTTCTGACACCGGCCCGAGTCGGGGCCTGCTCCTGCGGGAGCCTTCAACGTCTCCACCGCCGGGCCTAGCGAACCACCGTCATTGAGTGCATCCTTGCTGCATGGCCCTGACCCTTTACCACCGGACCTCCATCGGCCAAGCCAGCGAAGCCGTTCGCCGCGGCTTCAAGGACGAGCCCTGGACCTTCGACATCCGCGATTCGCGGGCCCGCGACGACGAGCCACCCCTCGAGGGCGTGTGGCTCACCGACCGCCCACTGAGTGCCGTGGACGGCCCGCCGGGCAACGCGCTTCTCGAGGTTACCGTCAACCTGTCGGAGTCGTCCCTGGAGACCTTCGAAGTCGAGGGCATCTTCCACGGCACCAAACTGTGGGTCATCCCGGCCGAGCTCCTCAACCCACACGCCAAGTCCCGAATCGCGGACGTCGATCCCAATACATCCTGGCAATTCGACGCCGGAACGGGTCCCTCCAACGAAATGCCCTGATCCCACCCGGGCCCGGTGCCTACCAGCTACCAGCTACCAGCTACCAGCCACCCGCCACCCACCACCCACCACCAGCGACCAGCTCCACGCTCTAGCCATTCTATTTGCGAAATGCATCGGCGCAGTCGGCCACGAACTGGCCAAAGGTCCGCGCCGGGCGACCCGTCAGCCGCTCGACTTCGCCGGTCACCCGTGCTTCCGCACCCTCGGCGAGCAAGTCGTTGAGAGTCACCAGGTCATCGGCCAGCCACTCCTCGAGACCGGCCTCGAGCAATCCGGCTTTGAACGCGTCACCGGGAACGTCCAGGTAGCGGATTTCCCTGCCCATCACATCGGAGAGTACCGCAGCTGCCTCGGCATTCGACAAGGCTTCCGGCCCGGTCAACGGGTGGACGCCGCTGGCGTGTTCTTCACCGGTGAGCAGGGCCACCGCCACGGCGGCGATGTCCCGGGCGTCGATCATGGCGATCTTGCCCTCACCAGATGACCCGTAGAACTGGTCTTGGCCCCTGATGGTCTCTGCCGACCCCAGAAAATTCTGCATGAACGACCCCGGCCGGAGCACGGCGTGGGGAATTCCGCTCGCCGCCAGGCCTTCTTCGACCTCCGCGTGCGCCCGCCCAAGGGCGAGCGGCGACTCGGAGTCGGCACCGAGTGCCGAGACCTTGACGATGAAGCCGACACCGGCCTTTTCGGCCGCTTCGACGGCGTTCAACTGCAAAGCGGCCTGATCGGCCACCGAGGCACTCAACAGGAACAACGATTCGGCGCCCTTCATGGCCGGGCCCAGGCTGGCACGATCGGCCAGATCGGCCACAACCGTGTCGATACCAGTCGCCTGAAGCGCCTCGGCCTTGGCGGCACTGCGCACCAAGGCCGTGAACGGCTCCCCTCGCTCCTGCAGCAGCCGAACCACTTCCCCGCCGGTCGTGCCCGTCGCGCCTGCCACCAGAATCATCGATCGTCTCCCTGCTCGAGATGTGACCATCGGTCGAGCACGGTAATCCTGCCACCCACGGTCTGGTTGCGCAAGGAGGCTTCAGGCCGGCCGCCCGCTCTGCTTGAATGTTGAATATCGGTTGCCAGGAATATCGAAGTGAAATGGGAATCACTTCGATATTCGATATTCAGGGCATTCGATATTCCTGGCATTCCCCCGAGGCATCCACGACGCGGGTGGATGTGTTGCCGTCCCCCGCATCCCGAGGCGCCCGCGGCTACATTACACCGGCTATCGCTCGCCGACCCTGCGGCCCGACATCACCCCCACACCGTGCCCTCCATGTCCCAGTCGCTAGACCCGATCCTCAAGCCCTCGACCGTGGCCGTCATCGGGGCCAGTAGAACGCCCCACTCCATCGGCCATCAGGTCGTGGCCAATCTCGTCGAATATGGCTTCACCGGGGCGGTCTATCCCGTCAATCCGAAGGCCCGGGCCATCAACGCCATCCGGGCGTATCCCACTCTGGGAGAGGTGCCGGATCAGGTCGATATGGCGGTCATCGTGGTTCCCAGGGACCGCGTCATCCCCGTAGTCCAGGACTGCGCCGACCATGGGGTAAAGGGTGTGGTGGTGATCTCGGCAGGATTCAAGGAGATGGGCGGTGACGGAGTTGGCCGGGAAGCGAAACTCCTCGAGCTGATCCGCCGGAGCGGGATGCGCATGGTAGGACCCAACTGCATGGGTGTCCTCAACGCCGACCCGGCCTTCTCCATGAACGCCACGTTTGCGCCTCTGATGCCTCCATTTGGGCGGGTGGGGTTCGTGTCACAATCCGGGGCCATGGGGCTCAGCGTTCTCGACTACGCCAAGGAGTACGGCATAGGGATCTCCCAGTTCGTCTCCATGGGCAACAAACCCGACGTCAGCGGCAACGACGTCTTGCTTCAATGGGAACACGACCCGACAGATCGGAAGAGCGTCGTGTAGGGAAAGAGTGTAGATCTCGGTGGTCGCCGTATCATTAAAAAAAAAAACATGAGAAAAATGCAATCTTGCCTGCCGCAAGCATACCCGACGCTAGCAGACACAGTGC
>CAJVYZ010000449.1 GCA_913009915.1 uncultured Gemmatimonadota bacterium
CATGCGGCGGTCGTGTTATTGACTGGTGCGATGTGTTAGTGTATGTCTGTGGAGTACACTCAATGATCTGCTCGATCGTTTGTTTTTTTGATGATACGGCGACCACCGAGATCTACACTCTTTCCCTACACGACGCTCTTCCGATCTGTACTTGGTGCCGGCGATGACCGCGGCCATGTCGAGCGACAGGACCCGGTGGTCGCGCAGGATATCGGGGCACAGGCCGTTGGCGATAAGAAGGGCGAGGCCCTCGACGATGGCCGTCTTGCCGACGCCCGGCTCGCCGATCAGCACCGGATTGTTCTTCTTGCGCCGGGCCAGGATCTCCATGACGCGCTCGATCTCCGACGCCCGTCCGATGGTGGGATCGAGCTGGCCGTCCGCTCCCAGTTGCGTTAGGTCACGGCAGAAGTGATCCAGCGCGGGGGTCTTGGACTTCTTGTCGCCCTTGGGGGTGGCGGAGGTCGGTGTGGCCCCACCCGCAGCGGCGGCCGCGGGCATGTCGCTCCCCAGCAACCGGAGCGTCTCGGCCCGGGCTTGTTCGAGGGTGACCCCGGCGTCGTTCAGCACCTGCGCGGCGATGCCTTTTTCTTCGCGCAGGAGCCCGAGAAGGAGGTGTTCGGTGCCGACGTAGGAGTGGTTCAGTTCCCGAGCCTCCATCATGGCCAGCTCGAGGACTTTCTTGGCGCGTGAGGTGTAGGGGAGATCGGGGCCCGCCGCCGCCGCCGCTTTGCCCTTCTTGACGGTTTCCTCGATCTTCTGCTGGATATCGTCTAGCTCGACGCTGAGATTGGTCAGCACCGCCGCGGCTACGCCTTCGCCCTCGCGAATCAGGCCGAGGAGGATATGCTCCGTGCCGACGTACTCGTGATGCAGCCTGGCGGCTTCTTCACGAGCCATCTGGAGGACTTTGCGAACGCGGTCAGTAAAATTGTAGCCGTTCATCGTTGCACTCCAACCGACTTGCCTGGGCGCGTCAAGGTGTCTTGTCGTGTCCGCTGGTCAGCGCTTGCCGTATGTAAGACGCCCGCTTGATGTTGATGTCCGACCGACTCAGCGCCGGGCCGCCGGCATCGAGGGCGGCGATGTGCGCGGGCTGGGCGTAGACCAGCAGCTTGTTCAGCGCATACATGGTGACGTCGGGGATGAGCCCCAACCCCACACCGAGCCGGGCGCCGCTGAGGAGATTCATGGCCTCCTCGACGGGCAGTGACCGGGCGTGCCGCAGCAGGCCATACGCGCGCCAGATCTTGTCTTCTATGATGGCCGGCGCGTCCCGCAGCAGGATATGCCGAGCCTGTTCTTCATACTCGACGATCTGCCGAACCATCTTCCCCAGGTGGTCGAGCAGATCAACTTCACTCTTGGCGAGCGTCGTTTGATTGGACAACTGGAAAAAGTTGCCGACGACCTCGCTTCCCTCTCCGTAAAGCCCTCGAAACGTCAGTCCAACTTGGGAGAGACCTTGCAGAACCTTCGTGATCTCTTTGGTCAGAACGAGACCGGGAAGGTGGATGAGAACCGAAGCCCGGAGACCGGTTCCGACATTGGTCGGACACGAGGTAAGGTAACCAAATTGTGGGTGAAATGCGAACGCAAGTCGTTGTCCCAGTTCAGAATCCAGCGCATCTACCTCGGCGTAGGCGGCTTCCAGAGCGAGCCCCGAATGGAGGCCCTGTATTCTCAGATGGTCCTCCTCGTTGAGCATCACCCCGACGCGATTCTGAACCAGCAAGCCCGCCCCGGCCCGCACATCCCCGCCTCCCTCCAGGCCCACCAGCTCCCGGCTCACCAAATGGCGCTCGTGGAGCAGTTCCCGATCGTTCCGGTCCAGCTGGTCCAGCCGGATCAGCATCGCCTCAGCCAGCTGCGGTGTGTCCCGGGTGGCGGCCAGTACCTCGGTCAGGATCGCCTCCCGCTCTTTGGGGGAGTTCCGCAGCCCGAAAATCCGACCCCGGAGGTTCCGGGCCAGGCGGACCCGGGTCGACAGGACCAGGTGGCTGGCGCGGCCACTGGCGTCGAGCCAGGGCATCCCTCCGTCACTCAGGAGGCTGAGGTCGATCATTCGATCTCCCGGAGACGATCCCTGAGTTCCGCCGCCAGCTCGAAGTTTTCGGTCTCGATCGCCACCCGGAGCCGCTCCCGCAGCTCGGCGGCTTGGGCCATCGGCTGCTCGACCTCGGCGCCGGGGGGCCGGTACCGTTCGCCGACGTGGGTAGTAGATCCGTGCAACCGCCGGAGCAGTTGGCGCAGCGGGTCCTCGAACGCCTGGTAGCAGTCGGCACACCCGAGGCGCCCGAGATCGCGCAACTCCTGCATGGTCATGCCACAGGTGCCACAAGTGACGTGAGGGGCATCGGCCATCCCCGGCAGTCCGGCCCCCACGCCCTTGCCCATCGTGGCCAGAAAGTCGCCCACGGCGCCCTGAGGGAGCGCGGCGCCGCTTTCGATGCCCTTCCCCGCCGCGCACGCCTCGCATAGGTGCATGGTGGTGACGTCGTTGTCCACGATCTGGGTCAGGTGCACGACCGCTTCGCTCTCCCCACACTGCTGGCATTGCATCAGGGGATGGCCTCCACCCCGGCTAGCGTCACCAGAGTGCCGTCCTCCATGGCCATGATCCGGTCGGCCCGGCCGGCCAGATGCCGGTCGTGGGTGACGACGATCAACGAGGTCTGCTGCTGGCGGACGATTTCATGGAGCAAGTCGTGGAGCAGCTCGCTGTTGCGGTGGTCCAGATTGCCCGACGGTTCGTCTGCCAGAATGACGACAGGATCGTTCACCACCGCCCGGGCCAGGGCCACACGCTGCTGTTCCCCTCCGGAAAGTTGCCCCGGGCGATGGGTCAGGCGGTCGGCCAACCCGACCCGGCCGAGGATCTCGGCGGCAGCCGTCCGGGCCCGGTCCCGTGGGTCGCCCCGGATGAGCATGGGCATCATCACGTTCTCGAGGGCGGAAAACTCCCGCAACAGGTGGTGGAACTGAAACACGAAGCCCACCTTGGCATTGCGTACCGAGGCCAGGCCAGCCGGGGAAAGGGCGTGGTAGCTGATCCCGCCCAGGCTGACATCACCAGCGGTGGGCTGGTCGAGGGCGCCGAGTATGTGAAGCAAGGTGCTCTTGCCGGCCCCGCTCTCGCCCACTACGGCGACGAATTCCCCCCGCTCCATGATCAGATCCACTCCGGCCAGGCCGGTAAGCGGCCGGCCGTCCCCCCCCCGGAAGGCCCTGGTGACAGCGGAGGCTCCGCGGACGGGGCGCC
>CAJVYZ010000450.1 GCA_913009915.1 uncultured Gemmatimonadota bacterium
CACTTTTTTTATTTTTTTTTTTTTTAATGATACGGCGACCACCGAGATCTACACTCTTTCCCTACACGACGCTCTTCCGATCTATCTTCGACAATGTTTGGGTTTCAGACGAACACGTGCTCGGCGAGCTGAACCGTGGGTTCTATTCGATCATGAACAACTTCCAGAACGAGCGGCTGGTGCTTGGGGCCCAGGCGGTGGGTGAAGCTCAAACGGCGATCGACCTCACCCTGGAGTACACCCAAAACCGCAAGGCATTCGGGGCCACGCTCTATGACAACCAGACCATCCGCCATCGTCTCGCCAAGGTCCAAGCCGAGGTGGATGCCGCCCGCCAGTTTGCCTACCACTGCGCCTGGCTGATGGAGCGGGGCGTTGACGCGGTGAAAGAGGTCTCCGAGCTGAAGGCCCTCGTCGGCGAGCTCGTCAACCGAGTCATGTACGAGTGTGTGCAATTCCACGGTGGTATGGGCTACATGACAGAATCGGCCATCGAACGCATGTCGCGCGACGCCCGCATCCAGTCAATCGGTGGTGGGGCGACGGAGGTCATGCTCGAGGAAGTGGCCAAGCGCTCGTACGTCTGAAGCGGCGGCCCAAGTTCACTCAAGTGAGCTGGAAGGGCCTGTAAATCTGCGGTTGAGCGGGTGCCGGGCGCCACGACGTGGTATCACTGAGGTTGGCGGAATTCCGACCAAGGAGCGGTGGCCCGTGGCGGCGGGTTCAGTGAGGATCGATCAGCGTGGACGGCCACGACTTTGGTTGGCCGCGTCCTACGATGCCCCCAACCATCGGGTGATTCTCGAGTCCACCGAACCGACGGTACGTGGTTTCTGCGAAACTTGTTTTGAGGAGTGGAGCGACCTGGCGACAGCGGGGCGCAAGGCGAGGAGTTGCGAGGTGATGGTGCGCTACCTGTCTGATCTCAACCGCGACCGGAGGCGCAGGTCGGTGCTCCATCTCGAGGTCGAACAAGCCCGTCAGGCATAGCTCTGGACCACCAAACCGGTGGTGATCAAGAACGCGACGGTGAGTTGAAGGCGAGCGGTACCTTTCAAAAGCGTCAGCAGCGGCGGCCCGTCGACTTCACGCCTGATGATCCGATCGAGTGGGACCGCGAATGGGATGGCAACGAACCCGGCCAGCCCGCCGTTCGGGATGGCACCCCAGGCAACGCCGGACGCCAAGGCCAAAAAGGCACCGCCCACCAGGCCCTGGTACAGCAGCACGGTCCGCGGCCGTCCGAGGATCACCGCCAGCGTTCGTTTGCCGACTCTGGCGTCTGTCTCGATGTCCCGCACGTTGTTGGCGACGAGGATGGCCGTCACCAAACAGCCCATCGGAATGGCCAGTTGCCAGGCCGAGGCCGGCGCCGAGGAGTCATGCACGTAACGGCTGCCGACCGTCGCAACCACCCCGAAGAACAGGAAGACGAATACCTCTCCGAAACCCCGGTAACCGTACGGGACGGGGCCGCCCACGTAACCGAGAGTGGCGATGATGCTCAGCACTCCGATGGCGACGATCACCCAGCCCGCGATGATGGTCATCCAGATCCCGGCCAGCGCCGCCACCCCGAAGGCGATCCACACGCCGGTCCACACGGCCTTGGCTGTGAGCAGACCGGTCGCCACCGCTCGCGGAGGCCCTACTCGGTCCTCGGGATCTGCACCCCGTTTGGCATCGGAGGCGTCGTTGGCGAAGTTGGCCGCAACCTGGATCGCCAGGGCTCCGATGAGGGCAGCCACCAAGGCATCGATTCGAAACACATCATCGAACACGGCAAGACCGGCGCCGACTACGACCGGCGCGATTGCAGCAGGGAGGGTGTGCGGGCGGGCCGCCAGGATCCAGGGATTGCGAGGCACCGAGGTAGTTTTATCTGTCGAGATGTCGGATGCGAACGCAGATCTGCCGGTACGCCCTGGGCTGACCGTCGCAGGAAGCGAACTCGAGTGGTCCTTCGGGCCGAGCGGAGGCCCTGGCGGTCAGCACGCCAACCGCGCCCACACCCGCGTCGAGTTACGTTTTGATGTCGTGGCGAGCCCTTCGATCGACGAAGCGTCGCGCTCGCGGATCATCGACAACCTGGGCAATCGGGTGCGGTCCGGTGCCGTCGTCGTGGTCGTTGACGAGTCCCGATCCCAGTTTCGCAATCGGCAGATCGCCCGTCGCCGGCTGGCCGATCTCTTGGCTGAGGCGGCCAAACCTCCTGCCCAGCCCAGAAGAGCGACCAAGCCAAGCCGGTCGGCCCGTCGACGCCGGATGGAAGAAAAGAAACGCAGAGGCGATGTCAAGCGCCTCCGCCGCAGACCAGACGACGACTAGACGCCGGGTGGTTTAGTTGAGATCGGGGAGGCGGCCCGATTGGCCGCGATCGTATCGACGTCCCACAGGTCGGAGAATTTGAGGGCACGGGGACACTGACCGTACGCCTCGTCCACGGTGATCAGCAGCCCTTGCTCCAAGGCTGCCCGATCGTCCGGGTTGTATACCTGAGCTGTGACTTCGCGCTCCTCTAGGGCCGTCAGGTCGACGGTTTCCGCGCTCCCGTTGACTCTGGCCGAGTGGGCCAGTCCCGGGATGAGGAAACAGAGCGCGACGTGGGGGTTGGCGTCGAGGTTCTCGTAGGACTGGAACAGCCGGTTTCCCTTGACGTCTGGCAGGATCAGGTGCCGATCGTCCAACACCTTCACGAAGCCCGGTTCCCCGCCCTTGGGGGAGGCGTCGCAGTTGCCTTCGGCGTCTGCGGTGGACAGAACTGCGAACGGTGAGTGGCGGATGAACTCCTGAACCCAGGGATGCATGTGGTCGCGGACCTTGCCGACGGTACTGTCGGCGGGAGTGCCGTGGACGTCGTGGAAGCGGTTGGTCGTGAATGTCATCGCCCAAAATCCTAGTGAGATTTCCAGTGTCCGGACTCACCGATCGGCAGCTCTTGGGTGAAGAGGTGTTCTGGAATGTCGGCATCGATTCGCATCAAAGCCAGCTTCCACGAAGGCGAGGCGCCCATCGCCCACCGGAGAATCTTGATGAGCACCCGGCCGGCGGTGATCGCCCCTGGATATGAGCGGATGCCCAAAACGTCCCTGATCCGTTCGGGGGTGGTCGCGGAGGCCGCCCAGAACATGATCTTGTAGCCGGCCTTCAGAGCCGGGCGGAGCGGGGGGCTCTTCAGGAACTCGATGGCACCCACCAGGCCTGGTGATCCACCGAGGTCCGGATGAGCTTCAACCCACGAAGCCAATG
>CAJVYZ010000451.1 GCA_913009915.1 uncultured Gemmatimonadota bacterium
GGACGAGAGTGGTGGCAGTCGGAGGAGGGAACGAGAAGAACGAGGAGATAGGGATGAGTTTTTTTTTTTTCAAGCAGAAGACGGCATACGAGATATATCAGTGTGACTGGAGTTCAGACGTGTGCTCTTCCGATCTAAATGACGGGAGGGCGTACGCCGTCAGGGACACGACTGAGAGCCACCGGTCCAGGCGTTCGTCCCGGTGGACCGCCTGCCACACTCCAAGCAAAATTCCCACCGTGAAGTTGATGAGCAACACGGTCCCGCCGAGGAGGAGCGAGGCGGGGATCCGGGCCTTGATGAGGCTGGTGACGCTGAACGGGGCGTTGCTGATGGAGGTGCCGAGGTCACCGCGCGCGAGACCGGAGACGAATGCCCGGAACTGGGTGGTCAACGGCTGGTCGAGGCCGAATCGCTCCTGGAGTTGCCGGTACTCGACGTCGCTGATGTGCCGGTCACCGGCTATGCGGGCCAGCGGGTCGCCCGGGCTCAGCCGCATGATGAAGAACATCAGCACCACGGCGACGACGAACGTACCACCGGCCTGCGCGGTGCGTCCCAGCAGCCATCGGGCCATGCGTCAGGGCGCTGCGTCGGGTGCGGGACCGTCGTGGACGGTCCAGCGCCACAGATCGAGCCAGTAGCTGTAGGGAACCAGTTCGACGTTACCGAACCGGCGGTCGATGCCGAAGATCACCTGTGGCGAGTAGATGAATGCGGCTGGTGCGTCATACTCGATGGCCTCGAGCGCCGCGCGCCAAGTTGCCAGGCCGTCACCGGTCCCGTAGATGGCGCGGGCGATGAGGGAGTCGACCTCCGGGTTGCAATAGTACCCGACGTTGGAGCCGCCGATGCCGGCGCAGGTCCAACTCTGCTGCATGCCGGACGGGGACGGGTCCATGAGGGCGGATGAAAAATCGATGTCGAAGTTCCGCTGGCCGCGGCGCTCGAACCAGATGGCCCCGTCCAGGCCCACCAGCTCGAGGGAGATCCCGACCTGGCGAAGTTGTTCCTGGATGAGTTGGGCAAACTGGCTGCGGGCCCGACTCGTCGTCGGGTAGTTGAGACTGAGCGTGAGCGGCTCGCCGTTGCGTTGCCATCCGTCCGCCGTTTCCTGCCACCCGGCCTGACGCAGGAGCGCCTTGGCCTCACGGGGGTCGTAGGGTATGCCCTGCTCGGTGGTATCCCGAATCCAGTGCAATTGTGCCACGGGTCCGTGGGGCACGTCGGCGTATTCATCGAAGATGGCGCGCACCATGGCGTCCCGGTCGAGGGCGTGGATGATGGCGGTGCGGACCCGCCGGTCTCCCAGGACGGGGTGGGGCTGGTCGAGGTCGTCAGGGTTGCGCTGGTTGAAGAGGAGGTAGCCGACCAGGTTGCCGGCCAAGGCCGTCACCCGGAGGGATGGCTCCGCTTCGATCCGCGGCACGTCGGCTGCGGCCGCCGATTGCAGGATGTCGGCCTCGCCGCTCAGGAGGAGGTTGAGCCGGGCGTCGGCGTCACTGGCCAACAGGAAAATGACGCGCTCGATGCCCGGTCGTCCGAGAAAGAAATCCTCGTTGGCGGTGAGGGTCAGCTGCTGTCCTGGCACCAGCCGGCCGAACCGGTAGGGGCCGTTTCCTACCGGCGCCTGCATGTACGGTGAGCCGGCGATGGAATCCGGGTCGAGCTGCGCCAGCAGGTGAGCCGGAAGGGGCTGCGCATGGTAGACGGCCGTGTAGAACTGCTCGGGAAACGGCCGGTCGAAGTGGAACACTACGGTGAGGTCACCCTCGGCAGTTACCTCCTGGATGGTGGACAACACCGTTGCTAGTTGTGCGCTGATGGCCGGATCGCGCGCGCGCTCGAAGGTGAACAGCACATCCGCGGCGGTGACGGGCACTCCATCGTGCCACCGGGCGCGGGGGTCGAGGTGGAATACCAGGGTGACGGAATCCCGCCGCTCCCACGACTCGGCGAGGACCGGGACGAAGCTCTCGTCTCCCACGGTCGCTAAGGTGGGCCCCAGCTCGGCCAACCTGAGGAACAGCATGTCCCGCGGCCGGGTGTTCTGGGCTCGGCTGCGGGTCAGCGTGGGAACGGGAGACGTCCCGAGGACACCGACGGGAATGACCATCGACGTGTCCGCCGGACGTTCGGGAGCGCATCCGGCGGCTAGCCAGAGGGCGCTGGTTGCGAGAGCCAGATGCACACGCAAGAGAGGAAGCTCCGATGGGGGAATGTAGCAATATCACACCAAAGGGACACCGGGCCAAGTCGCCTCAGCGGCGCCAGGTCCACTCGCGGCTACGAAAACGGCCGCTGTGTTCCGCGGCCACTTCGGCGCGTTCGTCTCCGCGGTCGTCCTCGAGCCACTCGCCGGTCCAGTGGCGGGCGGCGGCCGCGATGGCCGCGGCCAGGTCGCCGGCGGCAACCGGGGTGTCGAGGAGCCGGTTGAGTGGCGTTTCCGTTCCATCCGGCGGGTCGCCGCGCGTCACCCGGGCGACCATGTGTTGATCGTCATCGAGGAGGATAGAGCCGTGTTGCAGAAACACGGTGCCCTGACGCATCTGCGCGCTGCCCACCACCTTGCGTCCGCCGACCATGATCTCCCCGCCAACCGGCTGGGCGAAACAGGCGCCGGCGTCGAGTCCGTGCTGCCGTCCCCGCGGCGGGGGTGGGGCGAGAGTGGCTGCAGCACCGAGATCGGCCAGGGCGCGGCGTAGTGTTTGGTGGATGGCGCGGTAGGCGGCCGGCAAGGGGCCGAATGCCGCCGTGGGGGCCGTGACCGCGTAGGTCAGCTCGCGGCCGTGCCACACGGCCCGGCCACCGGTCGGCCGGCGGACCACGTCCAGGCCCAGGGCATCGATCGCGCGGCGCTGGTAGCGTCGGCGAGCCGGCTCGTGACGGCCAAAGGAGAGGCAGTGCGGCGCCCACCGGTACAGCCGAAGGAATCCTTCACCGTGCCGGGCGCTGAGTTCGAGCAGGGCCATGTCGACGGCCATGTTGTACCAGCCGGGACGGGCCTGCTCCTCCTGTATCAGGGTCCACCGCACGGGTTGCTCGCTCCCCCTAGGCCTCGGCGTAGGCCTCCATCGGTTGGCACACGCACACGAGATTGCGATCGCCGTAGGCGCCGTCCACCCGACCGACCGCGGGCCACAGTTTGGCGATGCGGGTTTCCGGAATGGGGAAGCCGGCGCGCTCAGATCGGAAGAGCACACGTCTGAACTCCAGTCACACTGATATATCTCGTATGCCGTCTTCT
>CAJVYZ010000452.1 GCA_913009915.1 uncultured Gemmatimonadota bacterium
ACTCTAAACTCTTCCCCTACACGCCGCTCTTCCGTCCGCCCATCGGTTGTATTTCGGCAGCGCGTCCTGAAGACGGTCGTGGGGGAGTGCGTGAGCGGTGAGGCTGTCACGCCCGGTCATCGTCTCGGCCGCCACCATGGCGTTGAGGATGGCTTCCTCCGTTGCCTCCACCGTCGCCGCGAACAGCGTGTTCATGGCGGCATTCGGCAGCATGTCGAGACTGGCAGTCGGCCGTTCGCGCCATGCCCCGGGGTTGCCGGTAGAGAATGCGATGAAGATGTCGCCGGAACCGTTCCCTCCCAGGCCGCCGAGCCGACCGATGGCGAGCGGAACCCGCTCCGCCAGGCGTTGGAGTTGTTGTGGCAGCAACGGCGCGTCAGTCGCGACCACGACGATGATCGATCCGCGGGGGAGAACATCCCAGTTTGGGAGGAGGTCGGGGATTTCTTGGCCCACGGGTACGCCCGCCACGCTGAAGCGGCTGCGGCCGCCGTAGTTGGCCTGAACCAGGACGCCGAGCGTGTGCCCGCTCGCCAGGAGGCGGGAGGCTGTCCCGATGCCACCCTTGAACTGGTGGGCGATCATGCCCGTGCCGCCGCCGACGTTGCCCTCGGTTACCGGACCGCCACGGGCGCTATTCAGCGCTTCGAACGCGTGGGCTCGGGTGACGTGCTGACCGAGGATGTCGTTCAGTACGTCATACGTCTCGGCCACCACCGGATACGTGTACCACAGGCCATCGGGGGCCGCGTTGTTTCCTGTTGAGTCCATCCAGGCGATCACGGCATCGCGCACCACGCCGACGCTGAAGGTGTTGGTGATCAAGATGGGCGTCTCGAGAAAGCCGGATTCCTCGATCCAGTGGATGCCGGTCATCTCGCCGTTCCCATTGAGCGCATAGGTAGCCGCGAAGACAGGGTCGAAGCCCCGGCCGCGCGGCAAGATGGCGGTCACACCCGTGCGAACCGGTCCTACTCCTTTGACCAGGGGACCATCACCGCGGATGATGGTGACGTGACCGACCTCGATGCCGGGCACGTCGGTGATGGCATTGAAGGGCCCGGGGAGGCCCTCGAAGGGGATGCCCAGGTCGCGGGCGCGTACGTCTTGTCCCATGGAAATGGAGGGCGCGGACAATCCGGCGAGTACTAGCAGCCGAGCCACGGTGGTTATGCGTATGCTGGTCATGTTGATGAATCCTGTGTCGTATTGCCGAATGCCAAACGCTCGAGGTGATTGGGACGCTTGTTGCTGTAACGGTACAGGCTGGATTGGAGTCCAGCAAGTCGGGGTGCTCCGGTTGAGGGAGTGTGCCAGGCTGCTTCAGCGGCGGGTGTTCATTGGTGATTCTTGATTCTTGATTCTTGATTTCTGAAGGCTGCAGCGCTGCCAGTCGACCGCCGACTCCCCACCCTGTCCCAATCCCCCCACCGCCCCCATATTACGCCTCCATGACAGATCGCCTGGACGACCTGAAAGCCGCCCTACAGGGCCGCTACGAGATCGAACGCGAACTGGGCCACGGTGGCATGGCCACCGTCTACCTGGCCAACGACATCCGACACCACCGTCAGGTCGCCGTCAAGGTGCTGCGTCCCGACTTGGCCGCGGCGCTCGGGCCCGAACGGTTCCTGCGCGAGATTCGCATCGCCGCCAACCTGACCCATCCGCACATCCTGCCCCTGCACGACTCCGGCGAGGCCGAGGGCTTCCTCTACTACGTCATGCCCTACATCAAGGGGCAGACGCTGCGGGATCGGATCGACAAGGAAGGAGAACTCCCGATCGCCGAAGCCGTGCGCATCATTCGCCAGGTGACCGACGCCCTGGCCTTTGCCCACTCACAGGGGGTGGTGCACCGGGACATCAAACCCGACAACGTGATGCTGACCGGCGGCCACGCCATCGTAGCCGACTTCGGCGTCGCCAAGGCGGTCAGTGAGGCCACGGGCCGCGACAAGCTCACCACCGCCGGTGTGGCCCTGGGCACGCCGGCCTACATGTCCCCCGAACAAGCCACGGCGGATCCTCACGTGGATCACCGCGCCGACATCTATGCCGTGGGCGCCATGGCCTACGAGGTACTGGCCGGGAGAACCCCGTTCACCGGCGCCACACCGCAGTCGGTTCTGGCCGCCCACGTGACCGAGCAGCCGGATCCGGTGAGCAAGCATCGCGACCAGGTGTCCGGGGAACTGGAAGCGGTCATCATGAAGTGCCTGGCCAAGAAACCTGCGGACCGGTGGCAGAGCGCCGACGAGATGCTGCCCTATCTGGATGCGTCGGCCACACCCAGCGGAGGACTCACGCCGGCGGGCACGAGGCCGGTACGCGCCGTGTCAGGTCCCAGGAAGCTCTTCAGTCCGATGGTACTGGCCGGTGTGGTCGTGCTCGTGGTCGTAGCGGTCTTTGGATCCAGGCTGCTGCAGCCGGCGCCGCTCACGATCACCGTCACCAACGAACGACAGATTACCTCCGACCTCGGCCTCGAGTTCGAGCCGTCCCTGTCACCCGACGGCTCCAAGGTGGTGTACTCCAAAGGTTCGCAGTTCAGGATGCATCCGTTCGTTCAGGTGTTGAGCGGGGGCGCCACGGTACCGCTCGCCCGAGATCTGCCGGGTTTTCAACGAGGCCCGGTGTGGAACACGGCGGGTGACAGCGTGGTGTTTTGGCACTGGAACGCGAGCACCCCCGAGCCGGGATGGGCCGCGACGGCGATGTTGGGAGGGGCCATTCGGACGTTGGACCTGGTGGCCGAGCTGGACAAGATCGCCTGGTCGCGCGACGGTGCCAGCGTGGCCTACGGCAGAGGTGACAGCATCTTCATCCGCACGCAGGGAAGTGAGCGACTCCTCCTGGTACAGCAAGGTCGGGGTGGTCCCAGGCAGATGGAGTGGTCTCCTGATGGGCAGCGGATCGCCTACGTTCTGGGAGCGGACCAGTGGACGTCCAACGACGTCCTGGGCGACATCTATGCCAGTAGCATCTGGATTGTGGATGCCGACGGCGGCGATCCGATCCTCGCCGCCGGTCGGCGGGCTGATGAATCCACCCTCGAGGTCGCGCCGGGCAACGGAGCCACCATCGGCGGAGATCGGAAGAGCACACGTCTGAACTCCAGTCACACTGATATATCACGTATTCCGTCTTCTGCTTGAAAAAAAAAAAACTATCCACATCTGCCGTTTACGATATCTCTATAGCTGTCTATAACACTTTTTCCGCAGCCTCTGGAGTACCACACGT
>CAJVYZ010000453.1 GCA_913009915.1 uncultured Gemmatimonadota bacterium
CACTGTGGATGGTGACCACCATCCTGTTGGCCATTTGCGTGGGCCTGCTGCGGCTGGGACACTTCCGGGTGCTGGACGGCATAATCAAGGTGGTCCTGGTCATCCTGACGCTGACCACGCTGTTCGCCGCCGCCACCGCCCTCCCCCGGGTGGACTTCTCGACCGTCCGATTCCTGCCACTGGACGGCGGCCGCCTCATCGTGCCCCTGGGATTCATACTGGCCCTGGTGGGCTGGATGCCGACGGCGATCGACCTCAACGTGTGGAGTTCGCTATGGACCCTGGCCAAGGACGAAACGTCGGGCGTCCGCACTACGGTCGCCCAAGCCCGGCTGGATTTCCGCATCGGTTACCTGGCCACCGGCATCCTGGCGTTCGCCTTCCTGACCCTGGGCGCGGTGGTCATGCACGGGTCGGGACAGACGTTCGATCCGCGAGGGACGGTCTTCACGGTGCAGCTTATCGAACTCTATACCGAAACACTGGGGGACTGGATCCGGCCCGTCGTGGTAGTGGCGGCCCTGACGACCATGTTCTCCACCACACTCACCGTGGTGGACGGCGTGGCGCGAGCCATCGACCGCACCCTGACAGTGCTGCGAGAGGACGGCGGGCCGAAGCCCGGCAATGCCGCCACCGGCCGCTACTACCGAACGGTCATGCTGGTGGTGGCCGTGATCACGATCCTGGTGGTGATGCTGTTCATCGGTACCCTGACCACCATGGTCGACGTCGCCACGATCCTGTCGTTCCTCATCGCCCCGATCGTAGGGTGGCTGACGCTGGCGGTGGTGACCCGTGAGGGGATGCCGTTGGAGCACCGGCCCGGGTGGGCCATGCGGTTGTGGTGCTATGTCGGGCTGGGATTGTTGGGGGTTACGGCGGTGGTTTGGCTGGTTATGAGACTGGTTGTTTAGGGCGTAGGGCGTGGGGCGTGGGGTGGTCGGGTGTGCAATGCCGCCCTACCGCCTTACCGCCTTACCGCCCGTTACTGCCCCGCCTCTGGATAACCCTGATCGCCACCGCGGCCAGCAACATGGTGATAGCCACCCAGCCAACCAACCGGCCCAGTTGTGGGCGTCCCAACGACATGTCCAACACCAGCGAGGCGATCACCAGTACCAGTCCGGTGGACGACAGGGCCAGCTTGAGGTGGTTCACTTCTTGTCGAGAAAGGCTGCGATGGCGGCGCGGAAATCGGGTGTGGTTCGGGCGGTGGCGTTGACCCGGGCGCCGAGCCGGACCCCTTCTTCGAACGGCATGCCGTCCAACTGGTAGAACTGCCGCTTGGTGAGCGCCAGCGCCGAAGCACTGGTGGCGGTCATGCGACCGAGGAGAGCGACTACTTCCTCTTGGTAGCCGTCGTCGGTCATGACGCGTGACACCAGCCCTATCCGATACGCTTCCGCGGCCTCCACCACACGCCCGGTGGCCACCAGGTCGAAAGCGATCTTCTCGCCCACCAGGCGGCGCAACAGGGTCATGACCATGGCGGGCACGAAGCCGCGCTGGATTTCGGGGTAGCCGTAAGAACCGCTCTCGGGCGCCAGCACCAGATCGCACGCGGTGGCCAGTCCCAGGCCGCCCGCCAGGGTGCGTCCGTGGGTCACGGCCACGACGGGCTTGGGCAGCTCGCGTAGGCCCAAGAACAGTGAGCCCAGCTGCATGGCAGCGCGTTCGTTCTCATCCGACGTCTTGTCGGCCGAGGCCAGCAGTTCACCAAGATCGAGCCCGGCACAGAAGTCCTTCCCCGCTCCGCGGATGGCCACCACCCGGACGCCGGTGTCGAGGTCGGCCTGTTCCAGCGCCGCGTGCAGCAGCGCGATGGTTGCCTGGTCGAGTGCGTTACGCTTTTCGGGACGGTTCAGCGTCAGCGTGAGGAGGCCGTTATCGAGAGTGGTGAGGAGCGTCGGTGGAGTGTCGGTCATCATTCGGCTTTCTGCTATCGGCGGTCAGCGGTCAGCACAACAGCTATCACAACCAACCACAAGCCGACAGCTGATGGCCGACCGCGGCCAGCCATTTATGCACTTCTCTTCGCTTTCCGCGCCACTCCAACCGGCACGGGAATCTCCATCCGCAACATCGCGGTGGAATACACCTTCCCCTGAGCGTCGGTCTTCAGCGAAATCGTGCCACCACCGTCGAGGGCGCCGTGCAACAGGAAGTTGAGCGCGTTCAGGTTGGGGAGTTCGAACCGCTCGACACCCGACACCATGCCGCGGAAGTGTTTCCGAACTCGGGCCACTGTCACTCCCTTGACGAGAGCGTCGTAGTACTCCGGCTCCAGCGCGATGAGACCGACGTTAGCGGTGTCGCCCTTGTCGCCGGACCGGGCGTGGGCCAGGTAGCGCAACTGCATCGGGGCTGTCTTGGGCGAACGTGCAGTTCGTTTGGGCACCATTTGATTCCTCGTTAAGGAGTGGGCGTTGGGCGTGGGGCGTGGGGCGTGGGAAATAGACGATGCCCTGTCTGGGGCGGAAAATGGGTGGCCTACGCCCCACGCCCTACGCCCTACGCCCTCAAGTATCCATCCACTCAACTTTCACATGCGGTTCGATTTCCGTCCGCTCGATCAGCGCCGGCCAATACGCCACGATTTCCTGGACCGCCGGCCGGCCCCCGGCGAAACCGGTGACGCTGGGCGGACCGGTCAGCACCAACGGGGCGATCTCCCGGGTGAACCGCTCGACCGGCGCCCGTTCGGTGGCGCGGACGCCGATGCGAAATTCCACTTCGGCGCTGTCGGGGTCGGGATCTCCGGCCAGCTTTCCGTGCGTGGCGTCCACTCCCACGTACTCGGTCAGGATCTGCTCGAACTCCAGTCCCAGGTCCTTGAGCCTCCGCCGCAACACCTTGTCGGCCGCCTGAGCCTTGGCGTAGGCATCGGGCCACGAGTACACCAAGCTGCCGATGGCCTTGTAGCCGTAGAAATAGGCGATCGACACCTTGAGCATGTCGGTACGCGGCCCGCCCGTGACCCCGGAAACGCGTACCCGATTGCGCCCGGCCTTCTCCAGCTGAATGGTGGTGAAGTCGGCCACCCCGTCGGGCGTGATGTAGTTGTGCGGGTCGCCCATTTCGTACACCAGTTGTTCGGTGACCGACTGGCACGACACCACCCCGCCAGTACCCGGGTGCTTGGTGATGACGAAACTCCCGTCGGCGTGAGCCTCCACGATGGGAAACCCGGGGTCGGCCAGGCCCTTCACCGAACGCCAGTGGTACAGCAGGTTGCCGCCCG
>CAJVYZ010000454.1 GCA_913009915.1 uncultured Gemmatimonadota bacterium
CGTTCTCCTCGGGCCGCTGTTCGTTGCGGAGCTGCACCATCGTAGCCATCAGCACGGGGAACACCGCCCCCGCACTCATCGCAGGAATGACCGTCAGGTTCATCGCGGCGGCGTACGCCCCGGCCTCGGAGGCCGTGGCGCCGAACCCGCGGAGCATCAACAGGTCGGCGCCGTTGAACACCCGCAAAGCGAGGGCCGACCCGAACAGGGGCAGAGTGTCGATCCACAGGCGCCATCTAGACAACCCCGTTCCGGTCCATACCGGGAGCGGGCACAGGACCAAACACAGGAGGAGCTCAGCGATCGACGAACCGATCACGGCCCAGATGGCGCCGCTCAGCCCGTATCCCGCCTCGATGAACAGGACCGCCAGCCCGAGTCTGAGCGGCCAACGGACGGTCGAAGCAATGGCCCGGCGGCCGAAGCGGCCTAGTCCGGCGGCCACCGCCAAGTAGGCCGACGCCAGGACGAAGAGTGGCACATCGATAGCGGCCAGCCTCAGCTGGCCGACCAGAGCGATGTCTCCCAGTGCTCGAGCCAGCGGACCTGCCACAACCCACAGCGACACCATCCCGAGCGCGCCGGCACCGAAGGCAACCCGCAAGACCGACACCGCCGTGCGCCTGGGCACGTCCGACTGGGCCACGAGTTTGATCGCCGCCCGATTCACCAGCGCGGTGATGGAAAATTCGAGCCACACGAGGACGGCCATGACCGTGGCGTATTGGCCGTATTCCGAGGGGCCCAGCCGGCGCGTCAGATACACCAGGACGGCCACGCCGACCGGGACCATCGACGCCTGGGCCAGCAAGAGCCAGGTGGCCCCCCACAACGCCCGCCGCGCGGGTGCGTCGGCTCCCACTGTTGTCGCCGCGCTCGGGGTGCTCAAGGGAGCTCTCCCGACGCCGATCGACCGCGGCTCACCTGGCGCCCAGGTACGGTGGGCGACTCGGCGCCGGGGACGTCGGTGGCGGTCGCGGGAAGCTCCGATGGGTGATACGCTTCCCCGTCGCGGAAAAATCGGTCGCGGTGGAACTCCAGGTCGAAACAGCGGCCGAGCCACGCATCGCCAACCCCGTGCAGGTATCCCAGCCCCTCACTGGCGCCCGACACCACGAGGTTCACGAACACGCCAGGTGACAACTGCAGCGCCCTTCTGAGGCCAAACTGCCGTTTCATGAGCGGCCACGTCCGTCGCAAGCGGACGAAGGGTATCAACGGCCATAGTAGGGCCAGCTTGGCGTGGCCGGCCCGGTCGAGCTGGGTGGCCCGGTAGGCGGCAAACACGCGGGGGTATAGCCAGGAGAACCGCAAAGTAGAGCCGAAGCGGGAGCAGTTCCAATGGTGGGTGCGGACGGCCGGATCGGCATAGAGGCGCAACCCTCGCCGGGTCATGTCCCACTGCATCACCGTTTCGCATTCGAGCCACCATCCCAAGCGCGGCTCGTAGGTCATGAGGGCCTCACGACGATAGCAGCTGTTGTGGCCAGGGAGTTCTCGCCGCACCCCTTTCTCACCAAGCTCGCTCTGGTTGCCGTATTCGACGATGAACTGCATCCAGCTCACCATGGAATCGGGATTGCCGTTGATCATCGTGGGACCGACCGCTGCCCAATCGCCCTGGTCGTGACGGCGGAGCAGCGCCTCGGCCCAGTCCGGCACCGGGAAGCAGTGATCTTCCGCCAGCGCCACGACCGGGGCGGTCGATGCGCGGACGCCAGCGGCGTATGCCTGGCCCAGGCGTGCCATGTCCGGCACGGCTACCTTCCGGACCGCCGCGAAGCCGGCGACCTCCGAATGGGGAGGGTCGATCGAATCGAGCGCGGGGCCGACCAGCACCACCTCGATTCGATCCCGAATCGTCTGCGCGCGGAGCGCGGCCAGTGTGGTGCTCAAGGTGGTCCAGCTATCCGGGGTGATGAGGACCACAGAAAGACGAGTAGCAGGCATCCGGTTCATCGCCTCGCCGGCGCAGGGTGATGTGGGTCGAGTAGGGCCACGGACGCCGGCGGCAGCGACACCGGGACCACTCGGCCGGCCTCCGAGGCGATCTCGGCCGCCGCGACCACGGCGAGGCTGTGGAGTCCGTCTACCAGGCTTGGGCTCACCGTCGTGCCGGTCCGTATGGCGAGCACGAACCGCGCCAGGTTCGCCGCGTACGACGGCTCGCGCCGTGGGCTGCGCGCGCGGCGACGGAGATAGCCGATGCCGCGCCACTGCCCGAGTACCTGCAACGTTTTCAGGAAGGGCCCGGGAGCGGCCGCACGCCGCCGTACCACTCGGAGACCGCCGTACCGATCCAGCGTCAGTTTGCCAGCCTGACCGTAGACTTCCATGCCGGCTTCTTCGACCGCAGAGAAGCTGTAGAATCCCTGCACCTCCACCCCCGAGGCCGTTCGGCCATAGAGGTGGGCCGTGTCGTCCTCGGAACACCGGCTGCTCAGCCGGGCGCCCACCTCGACCACAGGCTCCCCCAGCACGAAACGGATCAGATCCACCTCGTGCGATGCCAGGTCCAGCAACACCCCGCCCCCGGCGCTCCGGTGGCTGCGCCAGCCTCCCGTGTGTCCGGGTGGGGTGCAGAAGGTGGTCCGGATCGATACCACCTCGCCGATGCCGCCATCGGCAAGGGCCTGACGAATGGCCCGGTAACCAGGATGCCATCGATAATTGAAGCCGACCATGCCGACGGTTCCGGCAGCCCGCCAGCTCTCGATAACTCGACCAGCCTCGTCAAGCGACGTTGCGACCGGCTTCTCGAGGTAGAGGTGTCGGCCTGCGTCCAATACCTGGATCGCCAATTCCGCGTGATGGCCGGTCGGGGCGGCGACGACGACCCCCTCCACCTGGGCATCTCTCAGCAACGCCGCCGGGTCGTCATACAGCGACGCGCGGGTGGCGAGCGGAGCTGCCGCCTCACGGGCCGCCGCGACTGGATCGGCCAGCGCCACTACGAGGGTATCGGGAAGGCGCCCGAACACGGGCAGGATTACGGATTGGGCGAATTGCCCACAGCCGATGACGCCGATCCCAACCGGCCCCGTGGCAGACCTGGCCGGCATCAACTATGGCTCCGTGTTGCCCGCCGTTGAGACTTCATACTGGCACAAACTTCATAGTCGTGTCTGGTGGCTGACTCGGCGTTAGATCGGAAGAGCGTCGTGTAGGGAAAGAGTGTAGATCTCGGTGGTCGCCGTATCATTAAAAAAAAAAAGCACGAGTATCAGAGAGCATGCAGGCTAG
>CAJVYZ010000455.1 GCA_913009915.1 uncultured Gemmatimonadota bacterium
TTTTTTTTTTTGTTAACGATACGGCGACCACCGAGATCTACACTCTTTCCCTACACGACGCTCTTCCGATCTCCTTGGGGTGGCCCGCGCAAGGGGGAGCGGGTGGCGCGGGGTTCGGTTTCATCGAAACCGCACTAGGGTCAGACGCGCGGCGCATCTTCATCGTCATCGCCGGCGTATTGACCGTCGCGAAGTAATAGAAGGCAGTACGCGCATCCAGATTGCGCCCGCCCATGCCCTCGTCCTTGAGGTATTCATAGGAGCCGCCCGTGAACCCCATTTTCCAGTAGCTGTCCTCGTAGAGGAACGCCGTTGCATCGCGTTCGTACCACAAAAGCGCGCGCGCGGTTCCATTGCCCACGGCAGCAGCCTCCGTCAGTAAGCTCTTCATCCGGTCGTCGGGTTCGAAAGGCTTGCCCTTCTGGATACCGATGGAGGAAAAGATCCCGCGCAATTCGGGATCGAGCATTGCGATCGGCTCGCGGTCAATGACCCCATGGAGTTCTTGGTAGAATTCATAGGTATTGGCATGAACGGTGTTGAACACCTTCCCGGAAGCACTGAAGAACTCCATGGCAGGTGGGTTCGCGGCTTGGGCAAGGGGATAGATCTTCAGCCCTTCTTTCCACATTGTAACGGCCGCATCAGGCTTGTTGTCCACCAGGAATCCACGCAAGGCGATCCAGTTCACCCAACTGGTCGACTTGGCGGTGAAGTAGCCCTCGGGAACCTCCCCCTCGTAGTCAGGAGGCAGAATCACATACTTGCCGCCTTTGCCGCGATCAGGACCAGGGGCGCCCATGTCGATCACGAACCGGAAGAAGGCGTCGTTGACCGTCCCGGGCCCGGCTCCCGCCGGGACCTCAACGACCGTCGGGCCATCCCGCTTGAGGTCGAGGAATGCGAGGAGGTAGACCGTGCTGGTGTTTCCAGTGAGAAATAAGGCGTTGCTGTCCATCAACCGGTCGAAGATCACGACCTGGTTCGCCTTGGTGGCACCGAGTTGAGCATGACCGAGCCGAAGCCCCTCGACCGAGGTTGCCGGAATACCGTTCAGGAACGCCTCCACCCCGCGCAGGAAGTCGAGATTGTCGTAGAGCAGCGCGGCGGTCTCCACGCTGGGGATCCCGTCGAAGAACTCGAGGGTGCCGATCCTCGTCTCCACTCGGTCCGGGGTCATGATCGACTCCGGGATCTTGTTGTTGTATCCAGGCGTGGGCTCTTGAGCAACGGCTATCGGCGTCATGAGCGCGCCGGCAAGCACAGCCGGCACCGCGAAGGCAGCGAACGAGTGGAAGGTCCTGTGCAGGTTCATTGGGCGTTTCCTCGTGGAGTTGTTGACTACGAGCTGTACGGTCATTGCTTCTCGAGCGAGCTGAGTGTTGCGGATCAGCGGCGGCGCGCTGGGCGCCGTCCGCTGCAACCGTTTGTTAGCTGGAGAATGCCGGGCAGGGGCTACTCCACATCCTCCACCTCGACCGTGATTTTCTGGATCTTCCCGGTGAAGCGAGTCTCGTCGCGCCCGATGCCGATGCCTTCGGCGACCGGCGTCTGGTTGTCGAGACCAACGTCAGCCGTCTCGTCAGCGGAGAAGATCAAGGGCTGAGTCTTATCGATCCGGCCCTCGGCGACGGTCTCTCCGTTGACGGAGAGAGTAGCCATGCCGCCCTTGCCAAACCCGCCGCCGTCGTACACGAAGTCGAGTACCACGGTGATCGGGCCTGCCGGCAACGCGTTGGGCGCGGTGACCGTATTACGCGAGAGCCCGAGGAAGTTGTAAGTGTAGATCGGCTTGCCGTCCTTCATATATAGCGACCAGCCTCCAAAGCGGCCGCCCTGAGCTAGGATCACACCGTTGGCGCCGCCTTCCGGGATCACCAGCTCGGCCGTGATGATCATCGATCGGTTCTTCACGTTGATGAAGGTGTTCTCGAGCATGCCGTTCATGCCGTCGTACAGCGTGAGCGACATGCGGTCCCCCAGGAGATCCGGGCGCCCCGCGATGGCGGCGTTGACGCGCTCGACCGTACGGTCGTCGATGGGCAGCACGTGGTACTTCTCCGCCTCACTCATGAACAGGGCTTGCAGCTCGCGCAGCCTCTCGGGCTGGTCGCTTGCCAAGTTCTTGGTGAGGCTGAAGTCCTCACGAACATTGTAGAGATCCCAGACGTCGGAGTCGAGCGGACGTTGCTTCTTCGTCTGCCAGGGAGCCCTGTGGAGCGTGCGCGCCAGCCAGCCTTCGTGGTAGATGGCCCGGTTGCCGAACATTTCGAAGTACTGCGTGGTGTGCCGCTCCGCGGCTTCCGCGTCGTCGAAGGAGTAGTTCAGACTGGTACCCTCGATCGGCGTCTGTGGAGTTCCATTGACGCTGGTGGGCTCCGGCAAGCCTGCCGCCTCGAGGATGGTGGGCGCGATGTCGATGACGTGGGAGAACTGCGTGCGCAGCCCGCCCTTGTCCGCGATCCCATCCGGCCAGTGGATGACCATTCCGTTGCGCGTGCCACCAAAGTCCGAGGCCACCTGCTTGGTCCAGGAGAACGGTGCGTCGAAGGCTACAGCCCAGCCCGCGGCCATGTGCGGGAAGGTTTCGGGCCCACCCCACTCGTCGATCAACGGGATGAGATCCTCGACCTTTTCCGTGACCTGATTGAAGTAGGTCATCTCGTTGTACATGCCGACGAAGCCGCCCTCGGCGCTGGTGCCGTTGTCGCCCGCGATGTAGATGAACAGGGTGTTGTCCAGTTCGCCGATGTCCTCCAACGCCTCGACCAAGCGGCCGACCTCATGGTCGGTCTGCTCCATGAATCCGGCGAACACCTCGGCCTGACGAGCGAACAGTCGGCGGTTGTCAGCCGGCAGCGAAGTCCAGTCCACGATGTCCTCCGGCTTCTTGGCCAACTCCGTGCCGGTGGGAATGACCCCCATCTGCAGCTGCCGTTCGGTCGTTTCCTGCCGAACCTGGTCCCAGCCCTTGTCGAACTGTCCCTTGTACTTGTCGGCCCACTCCCTGGGCACATGGTGCGGCGCATGAACGGCACCGGTCGCGTAGTACACGAAGAAGGGCTTGTCGGGCGTCATCGACTGCTGGGAGATCGGAAGAGCGTCGTGTAGGGAAAGAGTGTAGATCTCGGTGGTCGCCGGATCATTAAAAAAAAAAGAACACACGTCTGAACTCCGTTCACACTGATATATCAACAATCCACTGGCGATTACAGTCACGTCAGCAACCACCCTGTCACCACC
>CAJVYZ010000456.1 GCA_913009915.1 uncultured Gemmatimonadota bacterium
AGTAATGTGGGGTAGTATCGATAGACTGGCGATGACGAGTAGCTTATAGGCTTTTTCTGTTTTTGCTTCTTTTTTTTTTTTTTTTATTATATTTTATTTTTTTTTTTCAAGCAGAAGACGGCATACGAGATATATCAGTGTGACTGGAGTTCAGACGTGTGCTCTTCCGATCTTCCGCCGGAGACCCCCTCACCACTATTCCGTACGTCGGAGTCGTCGCAGGGCTGGTGATCATCGCCGCCGGAGACCCGTCCAGCCATACCAGCCCCAACGAACAGGACCAGCGCCACCTGGCGGATTCGCTTCACATCCCGATGCTGGATCCACGTACACCCCAGGAAGCGTTGGAGGTGACCCGTTTCGCCTTTGAGCTGTCCGAACGGTCCCGCCTGCCGGTAATCGTGCGGCCGACCACGAGGGTTTGCCACACATCGGCACCCATCACTTTCGGAGCAGTCACCAGACGTAACGTGACCGGGTTCGAACGCGATCCAGCCCGGTTCATGCCGCTACCGTCGAATGCTCTCCGGATGAGAAGGGAAATCACAGGACGTCTGAAGATCGCGGGCCGGCTGACGAGTGCGTCCGGGTTCTTCGGTCGGCGGGGCGGGGGCCGAACCGCCATTGTCGCATCCGGTGCCCCGGCGTCCATCTGATCTGATCTACTCGTAGACGAACTCGCCGAGGAGCGGATTTCCTTGCTGTCGCTCGGCGTGGTCTACCCGTTGCCGGAAGACTGGCTTGTTGCCGAGCTGCGCAATCTGGACATGGTGGTGGTCGTCGAGGAACTCTCCCCATACTTGGAGGACCAGATCCGGGCCCTCTGCACCCTCCACGGTCTACACACCAAGATCTTGGGGAAGCGCACCGGCCATCTCCCGGTGGAGGGGGAATATCGACCGGAGATCATCCGAACGATGTTGTGGGACGCCTTCGGCATCGGTTCACCGGTTCGACCGGCCCCACCAGAGCTGCGTGTGCTCCCGCAACGGGCACCAACGCTGTGCGCTTCATGTCCCCATCGCAGTGCGTTCTTCGCCGCGCGCTCCGTGTTCGGAGACGAGGCGCTCTATTTCAACGACATCGGCTGCTACACGCTCGGCGTCGCGCCTCCCCTCAACGTCGGAGATGCACTGCTGTCGATGGGAGCCGGCTTCACGCTGGCCGCCGGCATAGCTCGCACGACAGGTGAACGCACTCTCGGCTTCCTGGGCGATTCGACGTTTTTTCATTCCGGCATGCCGGCCCTCCTGAACGCCATCAAAGAGGACGTGAACATGGTGGCAGTGATCATGGACAACGAGGTCACGGCCATGACCGGCTTCCAGGAGAGCCCAGGGATCGAGGTCGAAGCGGACGGCCTGCGCCGCAAGGTCGACATCGAGGCGATCGTCCTGGCACTGGGTGCCAGGCATGTCGAGACGATCGATCCAAATGATCTAGCCGAGTCTGTGGCCGCCTTCGAACGGGCGAAACAGCGTGACGAACTCAGTGTCGTGATTTCCCACAGAGCGTGTCCGATCTTCCTCGACCAGGCGGTCGGCCACGCAGACGCGGTTGCCTCGACCAAGATCACCACCTATGCGATCGACCACGACCGCTGCCAGTACTGCGGCCGGTCGAGCTGCGGCCAACGCTGCGAGCAGGGAGTCGTGCAAGGGTTCGAACGGGTCATGGCCAGGGCTCGCTCCCTCGAGATCGGCGACGAAATCGATCGACCGTTGGTTGCCCCCTGCGCGACCGCCTGCCCGCTCTACCTGTGCATTCAGGGCTACGCCGCCCACATTGCGGCGGGACGTTATGAAGATGCCCTCGAACTGATCATGAGCGGGCTGCCCCTGCCGGATTCGGTATGCCGGGTCTGCGACCGGCCGTGCGAGATCGTCTGTGTGAGGGCCGGCGTCGATGAGCCGGTCGCGATCAACGACCTGAAACGTTTCGTGATGGACTGGGCGGACGCGCAGGAGGAATTCCCCTACCGGCCGAACGTCGAGGCTGCCAACGGCAAGCAGGTGGCGGTCGTAGGTGCGGGACCGGCCGGGCTCGCGGCCTCCCACGAACTCGCGATGCGTGGCTACGCGGTCCGCCTCTACGATTCGAATACCGAACCCGGGGGACTTCTACGAGAAGGTATTCCGGAGTATCGCCTTCCGGTCGACGTCCTGAACCGTGACATCCAGCGCATCCTCGACCTCGGTGTGAGTTTCGAAGGTCGGCGCCGGCTCGGCGCCGGTCTTGAACTCGATGACCTCCTGGAGGCCAACGATGCGGTGCTTCTCGCCATCGGCGGTGGCGCAGACAACACGTTGGAACTCCCTGGTACCGGTCCAGAGCTGATATCGGCGTTGGCCTATCTTGGCGATGAGGTCGGCTCCAGCGGCCGGGTGTTGGTCGTCGGAGGCGGTAACTCAGCCGTCGACTCGGCACGGACCGCCCTTCGCCGCGGTGGCGTGCAGGTGCTCAAGGAGCAGAAGGTCGGGCCGTACGACTCGGTGGTCATCCAGGGCAACAGCGGCGCCGAGCTGATCAAGTGGCTGAACGACAACCAGTACGCGCAACCCGCTGAGACCGAGTCGCTCATCGATGTCTACGCCAAGCAGGACTACGTCTTCCTGGCGCTGAAGCTGCAGAAGAACAAGTCTGCGGGCGATATCGCGCCGATCGTCGTCACGCACGAAGCCGATGACGTTGACATTGTCACCGAAGTGATCGCCGAGATCCGTGTAACGAACATGGAAGTGCGATGTGGTCGTGTCCCACGACGGACGCAGGAAGTATCCCATCGTGCCCGTACCGCATTCGCCATAGCTCTGGGCGAACTGGGCGGTCACGCCGAGGGTGGGAGTGAAGAAAATCGTGGCGTCCGCCCCCGCAGAACCCTGGTTGAACCCGTTCACCGTGCGGTTTGCAAAGGCCAGCGCAACATTGGACGAACCGAAGTTCCGTTGCCCGCGTCCCACGGCGTAAGTTGCCCACGACGGGTCGTCCGGGAGTTGTGATCGCGTGACCAGGCCGACGCCGTTCCAGTTCTCGGCCCTCCCGATCGTCTGGCCACCACCTGCGATATCCGCGATGCGCCGCGAGTAGAAGGTGCGGATGCGTTGGCGGAAGAGCTCGGCGCTCTCCAGAAAAAATGGTCGTTTTTCCTGCAGGGCCAGTTCGAAACGGGTGAGGTTTATCCGCTCCTGGTCCGCCTCGATCGTGGCGAGGTCCGTGTTCAGCGTCAGGTAGCCCTGG
>CAJVYZ010000457.1 GCA_913009915.1 uncultured Gemmatimonadota bacterium
GGCCAAGTAGACGGTGGCCATGCCGCCTTCGCCGAGGCGGCTGAGGATCTGGTAGCGGTCGGCCAGAGCCGCCGAGAGACGTTCGGTGGCTTCGGTCACTTCCCCGCCCTCTCCGCCAACTCCTCGAAAAAATTGAGGACCACGACGGGACCTTCGTCCCCTCCCTCGGAACGAATATTCCGGATCATGACGAATCGTTGATCGTCCGGGCTGACGACGTAGCGTTGGTGGGCCAGGTCGTTCTGGTACGGATCAATGTCGAACAGCTGACGTTCGCCGGTGACACCGAACGTCGGATCCGTCGTGACGTCCGAAACCATCAACCGCCCGGCACTCTTGAAGAAGAGCTCCTTGCCACTGTGTGACCAGCGCGGTTCCTGCCCGCCGTTGGACGATACGATCCACCGTCCTTCGCCTGGATCCGCGAATGGTATCACATACACTTCAGGGACGCCCGACTCGTCGGACACATACGCCAGCCATCGGCCGTCGGGTGATAACGCGGGTGCACTCTCGGTGGCGGTGGTCGATACCAGCGACACCGGAGCAGCGTCTCCGTCCAACCGTAGCCCCAGGATATCCCCGGACCCGGAATCGGCCCGGCTGGTACTGAGGACCACCCAGGCACTGTCGGGAGATATCAAACCGCCTGCCACCGCCCGGTCGAGCGCCAGGACGGAATCTACCCGACCGCTTCCGTCGGCGCGCTTACGGAACAGCGCCATCCCTCCCGACCGGTTCGACGCGAACAGCACATCCTGCCCGTCGGGATACCAGGCAGGCCGGAAGTTGACCACCCCTTCGAAGGTAAGCTTCGATCGTGGACCGCGGCCGATCTGCTTGATCCAAATGTCCTCGTCGCCGGCCTCGGCGGTGCTCACGGCCAGTTGGCTGCCGTCCGGAGACAAGGCCAGGTAGCGAAAATCGGTCTTGGCCCAATCGGGGTCGACTGGCTCCTCGTTTCCTTCGCGGTCGACCCAAACGAGCGACTCACCCCAGCTCCGCCCGGGCACGTAGATCAGCGTGCCGGTCTGTGAGATCGTCACCTGTGATCCGCCGAACGGCCCAACCTGCAAGCCCTCCACCACCGGGATGGGAGGGCCGGTCACCTCGAGTGCCTGTTCGTCGAAGGGGAGCGCGACCAGCGAACCGTCTTCGCGCACGATCAACAGGTGTCCGGATACTGCGTAGCGGGCGTACGTTCCCGCGGCGAGCGTTCGGTGCTCGCCTGTGTCCAAGTCCAACACGGCGACATTCGAGCCGGCCAGCCCACCCCAGATGGTAAAGATCATGCCACGGCCGCTGGGGAGGACGTCAAGCCAGAGCGGTGTGAGTCCTTCCTCAAAGAGGACGGTGTCAGGTGGACTACTCCGCTCGCTGGGCACACGAACGATGCCAAAATTCAGCGTCGATCCTACGAGAAAGTAGACGTAGCCGTCGGGACCCCACTCAACAGGAGGATAGCCCTCTCCGAGGGTCATGGGCGGTCCGCCGCTCAGCGACACGACGCGGATGGGGACCGAGGTAAACCCGAAACCGCCGGTCGCGAATGCCACGGAGGTCCCATCCGGTGAGAGGCTGGGATCCACGGCGCCCTCGGTGCCGGGGATCGGTGTCCCGTCGAAGTCACCCAAATCGCGCACCAGCAAGCCGGGGACCGCGTCTGGGGTGGACCGACCGAGGTACACGATCCGCCGTCCGTCTGCCGAAATATCGATGCTCTTCCCGTTGGAGTATTGTAGTTCCCCTGTGGGAAGGGCGCCGAATCGCATGACCTGCGGCGGGGGAGATGGTCGTAGCCAATCCCAGACCGTCATCGCCACCATGATCAGCGTCACTGCGGCGAGGGCGAGCGACACACGCTTCCAGGGAGACACGACCCCAGCAGTGCCCTGCGTGACGCTGAACCTTGCCGTGGTAAACGCCGAATTTGCCAGCCCCTCCGCAAACTGTGCGGCGCTCTCGAACCTGTCCGCCGGCAGTTTCTCCAATGACTTGGCAACTGCGGCGGCCACGTTGGGTGGCACCGACCTCCGCAGTTCGGTGACCGGTCTGGCATCGTCGGCCACGATCTTCATGATGATCTGCTGGGCGGAGTTGCCCATATGGGGGGGCTCACCAGCCAACATCTCATACAGGACGCTGCCCAGCGAGTAGACGTCCGAGCGCGCGCTGATCTCCTTCTCCGCCGTGGCCTGTTCAGGCGACATGTAGTGGGGTGTGCCGAGCGAGAGCCCCGTTTCGGTCATCCGGCCACCGGCCGCCGCGCTCACGGCCAGGGCGATACCGAAGTCGGCCACCATGGGCCGGCCGTCGTGCAGCAGAATGTTCTCCGGCTTGACGTCCCGGTGAATCACCCCCTGCCGGTGGGCGTAGTCGAGCGCGTCGGCCACGTTGGCCGCTATGGTGACGGCCTCGTCGATCCCTAGCTGAGTCTCACGGTCTAGCTTGGCCCTGAGGGTCTCACCATCGATGAACGGCATCACGTAATAAAGGAAGGAGTCGGCCTCGCCCGAGTCGAACAGGGGGAGGATGTGGGGGTGCTGGAGGTTGGCGGTAGTCTTGATCTCCTGCACGAAGCGGTCAGCACCCAGCACTGCAGCCAACTCGGGACGCAGCACCTTCACAGCCACCTTGCGGTCGTGCTTCAGATCCTCGGCCAGGTAGACGGTGGCCATACCCCCCTCACCGAGGCGGCTGAGGATCTGATAGCGGCCGGCGAGGGCCGTGGAGAGGCGTTCGGTGGATTCGGACATTTGGGCCAAAGATGGAGAGAAAGAAGGAGCGAGGGAAGGAGGCGGAAGATCCGACCGTTTTCCGCTAATCCTCCGCTGGCTGTGGCAACACTCCCCCTGGTGAACCGAAGTGCCTCACTATGCAGTTGGCCTTCAGATCCGCATCCGGAGCCGGTGCCACGAACCGCTCTTCGGCCAGGGAGTAGTAAAGACAACCCAGGTCATCGGACGGCCGAGACTCGATGAACTCTCCCGCATGGTCGAGCGCTTCCAGCCAAGCCTCTTTGGCCGCCACCAGGTCGAATGTCTCCCTGAGATGTAGCCTGGCGATCTGATCGGCCCGATGGCGTCCTCTTCGTTTGAGCAACTCGAGCAGCGAGAGCGGCGTGAATCCCGGATAGATCGGAAGAGCGTCGTGTAGGGAAAGAGTGTAGATCTCGGTGGTCGCCGTATCATTAAAAAAAAAACAAACAAATATCACCAGGGCGAATGTCATATCA
>CAJVYZ010000458.1 GCA_913009915.1 uncultured Gemmatimonadota bacterium
GCTGTCGCACATCTTCGAGCGCATGGCCGGGTACTACACCATGCTCCAGGCGGGTGTCGTCATCAGCTACGCCGAGAGCATCGAGCAGGTCTCACCCAACATGATCGAGCTGGGCCCGACGGTGGTGATATCGGTGCCGCGGTTGTACGAGAAGATCTACGCCCGGGTGCTGGAAAACGCCCTGTCGGGATCCAAGCTGAAGCAACGGATCTTCTTCTGGGCCAAGCGCACAGCCGAACGGTGCGCTGACTACCAACTGGCCGGCGACCCGGTGCCGGCCGTTCTCGCCCTCAAGAAAGCCGTTGCCGACAAGCTGGTGTTCTCGAAGTTACGCGCGCGCACCGGCGGAAAGCTCAGGTTCTTTGCCTCGGGCGGCGCGCCGTTGTCACCCGAGATCGCCAAGTTCTTCTACGCGGCCGGGTTGACGATCCTGGAGGGCTACGGCCTCACGGAAACGTCACCGAGCATCACCGTCAACACCTTCGACAACCTACGGATCGGCACCGTCGGCAAGCCGCTCCCCGGCGTGGAAGTGATGATCGCCGACGACGGGGAGATCCTGACCCGCGGCCCGCACGTCATGAAGGGCTACTACCACCTTCCCGAGGCCACCGCCGAAGCGCTGGACGATAACGGCTGGTTCCACACCGGCGACATCGGCCTGCTCGACGCGGACGGGTTCCTGAAGATCACCGACCGCAAGAAAGACATCATCGTCACCGCCGGTGGCAAGAACATCGCCCCGCAGCCCATCGAAGGGCTCATCAAGACCAACCGCTACGTTCTCAATGCGGTGATGCTCGGCGACCGGCGCAAGTTCCCCATCTTGCTCGTCGTGCCCGAGTTCGACGTCCTGCGGGGCTGGGCCGACGAGACCGGCCTCAGTTACACCGACGACGCCGATCTGGTGGCCAATCCCGAGGCGGCCGCCAAGGTCGAGGCCGAAGTCAAGAAGAGCTTGCGAGGTCTCGCACAGTTCGAGGTACCCAAGAAGATGGTGATGCTCAACCAGGACTTCTCGATCGAGAGCGGCGAGTTGACGCCCACGCTCAAGGTCAAGCGGCGGGTGATCGAACAGCGCTACGCCGATCAGATCGAAGCGGTATACGCTGAAGCGGAGGGTGGCACTCACGACCTCGACGGGCGCTGAGGCCGGCTGGGGCTAGCCGCGCCGTATCACCCAGACGTCCTCGGCGCTGCCGAGGGCTTCCCAGCCTTCGCGGGCCGGCTCGGGACCCTCACCGACGATCCTGAGCCCGGGCAACACCACCCGGTGGGCCTCGTCCAGCCACGCGGGGTCCGATCCGTACCCCGCTCCCAACACCACCCCACGAACCGACCCCGCTTTCAGCGGAATCCGGCCGGCGCCGATCACGCTGACATCGGTGCCCCCCCCGCCAGTAACCCCGGCAGGAGGGTTGAGCGCCACCAGGTGCACCCCGTCGAGCACTGTGGCGAGTTCAGCCCCGAGCAGCGCCGCCCCACCCACCAGGACCACGTATCCACCGGAGCCGGTGACGCCGAGAAACGCGGCTACCGCCCCGGCGTCGAGAGCCGGCACGGTACCGGCGATATCCGGTGGGCCGCCCAGACGGGCGACCCCATCTTCGATGGGAAACGTCTCTCCGCACACGGGACAGCCCAGCTCGCCGCGCACCACCGCGCGGTCCACCACCTCTTCGGGGAGCAACACCAGATACTGTTCGGGATGGTCCGCCGGGCAGCGCAACACGTCGGTGAGTTCGATGAACACGACCTGCCTCTGGATCAGGGCCTGAAGACGACCCAGCTCAGCATGCCTTCGTAAACCGTGACTTCCCGGTACACCCGCTGCCCGTAGATCTCGGTCCCCAGGACGTAGTGCCCGGCGGGGACATCGCTCACGGCAAAGTTTTCCCGGTAGAGCGGATGGGGATTGGCCAGGTCGCCGTAGGACTCGGCGAACGAGAACGGCGTTTCGGGCGGGTCGTGTTTCACGATGCCGTAGATTCTGACTTGGGGTACCGGCTGGCCGTCCCCATCGAACACTTGTCCGGCGATCACCCCGGTGCCGGGGATGGGGTCGATCCACAACTCGGGATTGGTGGTGTATGCCGGGAACCGCTCCAGAGAATCGACGATGGCGTTCACGCTATCCGTGGGCGCCGCGTGGACCTCCAGGTGCAGATGGTCGTTGGTGGCCCGGCCGGTATTGCCGACGGCGGCGATGGTCTGGCCGCGTGACACGCGCTGGCCTTCCGAGACCTGCAACTCGGAGTTGTGATAGTAGGTCGAGTAGATCCGGTACCGCTGCCCGTTGGCCACCACCACGGAGTCGTGTCGAATGGCCACCGTCAGCGCCCCCCGTTCCGCCGGACCGGCGTACACCACCGTGCCCGCGCCGATGGCTCGCACCGGGGTACCGTCGGGATTGTTGAACTCCACGCCCTGATGTTCCTGGAAGTTGCCGCCCATGGTGGAGCCGTAGCGGTACGTCTGATCGATGAACGGATTGTGGTCGAGCGCGATCGGCCGCCGGAACCACGTGGTCCGCAGGGGCAGTGAGTCACGTTCCGGGTCCATCAGCCCCGATACATCCATCTGCCCCGACAGGCACGGCAGCGTGTCCCTGACCATGCGAAAGCCGCACTGGGTGCCGCTCACCAGATAGCCATTCATCACCAGGCCGGCCAGCGGCGGGAACGGCGCGAACGTCAGTGTCTGGCTGATCCATTCGCCGGTGGCCGTGCGCTGGTAGCGGTAGCGTCCGCCCATGGTCGACACCACCAGCCCGCGCCGGTTGGTGGCGATGCGCCGGACGTACTCGTTCCCCAGCACCACCAAGGCGGTATCGGCCGGGCCCGCAGCGGCAGGGCCGGTAGAATCCACCAAGGCAATCCATCGGCGGCCGTCATCCGTCGTCACCTGGATTCCGTCGGCGGTGGCAACCCATGTGGTATCGCCCCGGGTCACGATGCCGGACGGTGCCACGTACTGCCACTCCGGCCCCAGATCGTCGAACGTCCAGTTGCGCCACGTGGCCCCGCCGTCGAGGGACACGCCCCACCCGTTGCCGATGGTTCCGTACCACACCTGCCCCCTCGGCCCAAAGGCGATGGCGTGGACGAAGTCCCAGGAGATGGACGTCTCACTGGTGTCTTGCCGGATGTTGATCCACGTGTCGGACCCGGGATCGAGCCGGTACATCCCCTCACCGTAGGTGCCCACCCAGACGGCGCCTCGCGGAGCGCGCGC
>CAJVYZ010000459.1 GCA_913009915.1 uncultured Gemmatimonadota bacterium
GCAGCGACGTCATAGGCAGCCCACGTAGGCTCCCTCAACGTTGGCGTCACGACAGGTATTGCTCGACGATTTAAACCACCCGTCCATCGTCGATGGTCAACCAGTACGGCGAATAGCCAGCCCGGTATCAGTGCCAACCCAAGGCTGAGAACGCGGCGCCCGGGTCCTTGGTGAAGGTGACGAATTCACCGACCTCCACCGGCTGAGGCACTAAACATGGCACTCTTCGGGCCAGCACGCGAGTAGCACCACTGCCGCGCCGTTGTCGACGGGTAGGTCCCTGAGTCGAGGGTTGCGGTTCCGGGTGTAGAACCCATCTGGTCTCTCCGGCGTGTAGTCACAGTTCCCGGTGTCCGAGTTTCCGACACCGTTCCTCGATATTGACAATTCTTGTATTCCGCTAGCGGCAACGCATATCGGATCATATGCACCGCTTGTGACAGGAACATTTTGCGGAATATCGGCGGCGCCTACCGACCCTGCGTATTACAGTTGCGTCATGGCTTCCCGCATTGGTGAGATCATCGTTGACTGCTCAGACTCGGAAGCTGCGGCCGTTTTCTGGTGCGCAGTACTCGACTATCGGATTGCCGACCGGGACGGAACTGAGATAACCATTGCCGGTCACCCGACTGCTCCGACAATCATCTTCGATAGGTCGACGGACACGAAGCTTCACAAGAACAGGCTGCATTTCGATATTCGCCCCGTCGACACATCCCAGGACGATGAGGTGGCACGACTAACTGCCTTGGGTGCGAAGCGAATTGACATTGGTCAGCTTGATGTGTCGTGGGTCGTAATGGAGGACCCAGTTGGCAACGAGTTCTGCGTGATGAGCACCGTCCTCCCTCCCGAGCCGCAACCGTTTCATCACACCTAAGAAGGCGAATAACGGCATATATGGGTACCTGATCGGCCCCGAACGATGTGGTCCAACAAGCGCCGGGCGGTGACGCATTTCCGTCCACAGTGCCCGTGTTCCCAGCCGATCGTCGGTTGCGAGAGCCGGCGGCTACCCCAGTCGAGTGCTCACGGAGCCCAGATTCTGATGGACTGCACCTGGGTGGGCACTACTGGGATCGAACCTTTCCCGCGTGACCCGCACCAACCTCGAACCAGCCACCCAAAACCTCGGCCAAGACCCGCGAGGCAACAAGCACACGACCCGAAACGCGACAAGATTCGAGGCCGAAAAGGACTCGAATCTTGATGGACTCACGTCCATTGTGGGCACTACTGGGATCGAACCAGTGGCCTCTGCCGTGTGAAGGTCTTTCGAGGGGTTGCGCCGACCTGGGTGAATAGCCGAATTCGCCTGGATTCGTTCGGGATTCGGTACCCACTGGCCTTCGTCAGTTTGCATCGTTCTTCACCAGATCGCGTCCTATCCGCGTCCTGTCGCGACTCCGGGCACGCTTCAGTCGACGCAGTCCGTCCGGTAGGGGGACGCCATTGCCACTACAGCTGAGATCGTCCTCTTGCTGACGGACGCGAATCTGTCACACCCGGAAACAACAATGTGTCGAGACCGTAGGCGCAGTGCCTGCGGCAAACCGACCTTGCCTCGAGAGCACGGAGGACAACATGAACTTTATATCAGTCGAGCTTATCTGTAGCGCCTGCTCGGACACCACTACATGGTGCGTGCGGGTGGATCGTGAAGTCCCTACACCACTCCGCTGCAGGCCTGCCGCATCCGGTCGTGCAGGCGCCCGCACGATCGGATGCCCGAACTGCGGACACGTCTGCTTCCCCGACTCTGAGACCCTCGAGAGGGCGGTCGATGACGAGACCCGCCGTGGATGGGGTCAGCACGTCAGGCATGGTGCTGTGGTCATCCACTACTAACCCAGCCAACCTATCCCGGCGTGATTACCTCGAAGATCTGAGCGGCTGGCACGGCCGCTACTTCGTTGGGTGAGCAATCAAGCGCCGGCGACTCCGAGAGCCGTCTGTGTTCGACTCTGCCGTCGCAATTCGCCAAAGGGAGTCCCGGGTGAGGCGGAACCGAGGTCTTCGCTACTCCGCCCCGAGCAGCATACGGGACCAAACCAGAGGCCTCCTGTGCGCGGCCAGGCGAGATCTGTCACATCCATCTGCAATCATGATGGCTATGCAGCTGTTCATCTCATCGCTCATCGGTGGATACGAGAAGGAGCGCGCTGCTGTCGCTCATGCAGCAAGCGTGCTGCGGTGGCAAGTCCTCCGCGCCGAGGAGTTCGGTGCGCTGCCGGACACGCCCCAGCAGGCGTGTCTCGAAGCGGTGCGTCAGGCCGACGCTGTCGCTCTCTTGCTCGGAGCCCGCTACGGCGTGCGGCAGAACAGCGGCCTTTCTGCGACGCACGAGGAATGGCGCGAGGCGGTACGGGTACACAAGCCGGTTCTAGTGTTTGTCGAGGACGTTGCCGACCGCGACGTAGATCAGGAGCAACTCGTCAACGAGGTCCAGGATTGCGCCGCCGGCCGGTTCCGTGAGTCATTCACGAGCCCCGACGCACTCGGTGACAAGGTCACCCGGGCATTAGCCGACCTCGCTAGTCCGGGCCCGTCCGATGAGAGCGAGATGCGCACACGTGCTCTTACTGCAATCCCGGCCGAGACGAGTGGGCTGGGTGGGCGCGGGCCAAGACTATGGGTGGCGGTCTCTGGCGGGCCGCACCAGCAGGTTCTTCGCCCAACTGAGATAGAGGCGCCGCAGCTTCTCGATGCCCTCCAGCAGGAGGCCATGTTTGGAGCGGATGGGCCGCTCGACCGCCGGGCGGCCACGGAACCCACAACCCGGTTCGGAAGCCGGGCAAGTTCGGGAGTGGCCAGGACCATGATGTCCGGGTTGAAGGTCAACGCGTTCTGGATATCCGAAGCCGGACCAACGTACTGCGCGCGCCCATCACCGTTGTGATCGTCGAAGGACAGCAGGCCCGTACTTTCCCAATTTGTAAACCACTCCGGGAGCTCATCGTACTGGGTATTGGATACCGTGTTCAACAGGTTGGTTCGGGCGAACGCGGCCACCGCCGGAGCGGTAGTATACAACAGGGCAATAAAGACCAGCGCCCACCCCGCCGACGCCCGGGCCGCGGCCACACGCGGCACGGTGTAAAATCGGACAATCACATAGATCGGAAGAGCGTCGTGTAGGGAAAGAGTGTAGATCTCGGTGGTCGCCGGATCATTAAAAAAAAAAAAACTCATGCACCACAAACACTCCTACACACACCACATCT
>CAJVYZ010000460.1 GCA_913009915.1 uncultured Gemmatimonadota bacterium
GCGCTTCGCATGCCACCGTCCTCGACCTTCAAAGCGATCCCGACACCGGCATCGACCACGGTTGCGCCGTACACCCCTTCCGCCCCGATCTTGACGAGCACCGCCCCACCGGCGGCGCGCATGATGTCGCTGCACGGCCGCTGGTGGCCACCCACGATGAGCGGATGCTCGGTCATGGCTTGGCGGATCCGCCGGGCCGCCGGCAACGAGGACGACCCCAACCGGGCGTAGGCCAACGCCATGCCCGAAAGCGGCAGGCCATAACACACCGTGGTGCAACCGTCCACGCCGAGGACGATGTCGGACGCCGCGACGCCGGTCCACTCGGCGATCTCCGCGAGCAGGCGTTCCTGCACCGGATGACCCTCTCGGTAATAGGACGCTGTATCCCAGCCGTGATGCTTGGCCAGAGCCAGCATCCCGGCGTGGTTGCCGGAGCAATTGCTCCATCGCGGGGTCGGGGCGACGCCCTGGCGTAACACCTCTCGCGCCACGTCCTCCGAAAGGGGCGGGTGGCCACCACAACCGAGGTCGGACTCGCTGCAACCGATGCGCGCCAACAACCGGTCGATGGCGTCCAGGTGGACCGGCTCGCTCGAGTGTGAGGCGCAGATCAGCGCCAAGTCTGCGGCGGACAGCTCGAACCGATCGGCCGCACCATCGTCGATGAGCGGAATGGCCTGGAACGGTTTGGCAGCCGAACGCCAGAACGTCACCAACTCCGGATCGCCGCTCGCCGCCAGCCGGTGGCCGTCGGCGTCGACCACGACCGCGGACACTCGGTGCACGGATTCCACCAGCGGCCCTCGAACCGCTTCGATGCGGAGTTCAGTCATAGGCGGTAGAACATAGCCGATTCATCAATGGGGAGAAGGGTATCGCCTTGCCGCCGGTAGCGCTCCCGTTAACTTCCCCTCATGCACTTCCGGCCCTGGCGCTGGGGAGGAGCCGCGGTGGTCCTGGCCCCTGCCCTCCTGTCCGCCCAAGCCTCACCGTACATCCCACTCGACGACCCTCGGCTTCCGCTCATCGAGCACTTGATCACCCGCGGTGACATCGACGATCCGTCGCCCATGGTCCGGCCGTTTCGTCGGGCCGACCTGTTTCGGGCCATCGACTCGGCCCAGCTCGATTCCACCTCGCCCAGCGGCCGGCTGGCCCTCGCCCTCCGGGAAGACTATCGGCAGGAGGACGCCGAAGCCTGGGGCAGAGTGGAAGGACGGATTGGTGGACAGGCATACAGCAACGCGCGCCTCGACGTAATGCACCCGCAAGGCCCCGACGGCGTGCAGCCATATGCCGACCTCGGCCTGACCGCCGTGTTCGGCCCCATCGCGGTGGTCGCTCGCCCGGCAATGGAACCGCGAGTGACCGACGACCCGGCCTGGCCCGGTCGCAAGGACCTCGAGGTAGCGTTCCGCATGCGCGAGGCGTACCTCAGCGCCCAGTTCAAGTGGTTTTCCATCTTCTTCGGAGACCTGCAACGGCAATGGGGACCGATGGGACTGAACGGCATCTCACTGAGCAACTACAGCTACCCCCGAACCTCGTGGGCCTTCTACGTCGGCAAGCCGTCCATCAACCTCCGGGCCTTGGGCGCGGAGCTGCGTGACGAGGTCGACTCGATGGGCAACACCGTGCACCGGTACTGGTTCGGCCACCGGCTGGCGTTCAATGTCACCAAACGGTTTCGCGTGGCCCTGTGGGAGACCACCGTCCTGTCGGGTGTTGATCAAAACTTCCTGGGCCGGTACCGGAATCCCGCCAGCGTCCTCCTTCTGGCCAACACCTACGGCCTCTCGGCCGAGGGCAACGTCATGATCGGGACCGATCTATATTGGCGAACGGCGCGTGGTCTTACCCTCGAGGCCCAGATCGCCATCGACGACATCCAATACAAGAACCGCACCGGCCCCGATCGCTTTCCCAACCGACTGGCCGGCACCGTGGCAGCCTACGGGCCACTGGGTCCCCGGATGACGTGGCGGCTGCTGTACACTCGGGCTTCGAGCCTGGCGTTTCGGGCCCAGAATCCGTTCGAGAGCTTCATCGACGCCGGGGTGGGTATCGGGCGCAACTTCGCCGACAACGACCAACTCAAGGCCATCGTCTCCGTACCCATCAGACAACAATGGGTCCTGGCGCCGGAGGCAACGGTACGACGCCAGGGACAGGGCCGGATCACCGATCCCATCCCACCGGACGTCGGCAACGTCCCGCAAATTTTCATCGGCACCGTCGAGACGACCTACCGGTTGGGCCTTACCTTGTCCGGCCGACAGGGTATTCTCGACGTGCAGACGAATCTGGGAGTGAACCAGGTGCACAACGCCGGCCACCAGGCGGGTGTGAACCGAACCGAATTCCAGGGCTGGGTTCAAGCCACGTTGGTCTTCGATTGGCAAGGAGTGATCAAGTGATGTCATCTCGCGCCCCCGCTCATCCGGCCCTGGCGCGCGACCGGCTCCTCGAGTTGACGGAGCGCATGCGGGGCCGTCGCATCGTCGTCGTGGGAGACTTGATCCTCGATCGCTATCTGATAGGGGAAACCGAGCGGCTGTCGCCCGAGGCGCCGGTACCCGTGGTCACGGTGCGGGAACGGCGTGTCGCCCTCGGCGGGGCCGCCAACGTGGCGGCCAACGTCGTGTCACTCGGTGCGGAGTGTGTCCTGGTCGGCGCCGTGGGGGATGATCCCCACGGCCGGTCATTGCGGCAAGAACTGGCCACCCACCGGATCGACGACCGGCATCTGCTGACCGTGCCCGATCGCCCGACCACCACCAAGACCCGGGTCATAGCCCGAGGCCAGCAAGTGGTGCGGTTGGATGAGGAAGTCGAGGAAGCGATCGAACCCGACCGGCTGCAGCGGCTCATCGACTCCACCGACGAGGCCCTCGAAGGCGCCGACGCACTTCTGCTGGAGGACTACAACAAGGGCTGTCTGGTCGAAGCCGTCATCGATGCGGCCATCGCCGGAGCCCGCCGGCGAGGGATCCCGGTCATCGTAGACCCCAAGTACCGCCACTTCTTCGCCTACGCGGGCGCCACGGTCTTCAAGCCCAATCGCCGAGAACTGGAGAGCGCGCTGGGCGCATCGGTGGACCTCGATCACCGGGACGCGCTCCCCGCGGCCCTCGAGAAACTCGGCGTCGACAACCTCCTCCTGACAGATCGGAAGAGCACACGTCTGAACTCCAGTCACACTGATATATCTCGTATGCCGTC
>CAJVYZ010000461.1 GCA_913009915.1 uncultured Gemmatimonadota bacterium
TTTTGTTCTTCGCTGGTAATCGTCTAGTGTGTGTCGCTTCTTCTTTGGTATGTGTCGGATGTGTTGTACATTTTTTTTTTTTTTTTAATGATACGGCGACCACCGAGATCTACACTCTTTCCCTACACGACGCTCTTCCGATCTGGACGTTCCCCGAATTGCCGTGTTCCAGAGCTGGCTCTCGAGCCAGAACGCGGGCTGGGTGCGCTACACCCTCGACCAAGCGGGCGTCCGCTACACATTCATCGGCAAGGACCGCGTACGGGCGGGCGATCTTGGGCGCGACTTCGACGTGCTGCTGATACCACAGTTCGGCGGCGGCACTCGGGCCAAGAGCATCGTGGCCGGAGTCGATCCCAAGTGGTCGCCCCTGGCCTACACCACCACGCCGGAATACCCCAGCCATGGTGTGATCCTGTCAGCGGACGACATCACCGGCGGCATCGGTTTCGTGGGGCTGGAGGCCATCCGTGGGTTCGTGGCAGCGGGCGGCACCTTGGTGGCCTTCGGGTCGGGCACCACCCTGGTGACGGAGACGGGCATGGTCCACGACGTGTCGATCAAACGGCCCTCGGGGCTCAACACTCCCGGCTCGGTGATCACCGCCAAGGTGCTCCAGCCCGATTCACCGCTCACCTACGGCTACCCCGAACTGACCCACGTGTTCCGCGGCAACGGGCCGCTGTTCAGCGTGGCCAAGCATCGCCGCTACCTGGTGCCGCTCCAGTTCGGCATCAAGTACGTCGGGCCGGACGCCGGGGATGACGATGAAGAGGCCGATGACGGCGAAGGTGACGCGGACGACGCGCCGCCGCTGGTGCAATCGGGTGGGATCGTCAAAGGAAAGCTGGACGGTGAAGCCGCCATGGTGCATACCACGCTGGGTGACGGACACTTCGTTTTGTTCGCCTGGAATCCGATGCATCGCCACATTACCCAACATGACCACGCGTTGGTGTACAATGCGCTCATGTTCTGGAATGATCTCGAGCGACCCGTGGCAACGGAAGATGCGTCGCCCTAAACCGGAGGTTTGCTGTGTGGAGGGCGTAGGGCGTAGGGCGTGGGGCGTGCGTGGGGCGTTGTGGCCGTGTGGAGTGCGGTAGAAGTCGAGTAGGGTCTCCGTATCGTCAACCCCCTTCTCAGCGGACTTCGACCTCGGAGGAGTCCAACTGTAGATGGACTGCGCTTCCGATGGACAATCCTTCAATAAATGGCGCCAGGATCTCGATGACGGTCGGTGGCTGGTGGTGTTCCGGTTTGGTTTCGGGATTGGGATAGTAGATCAACCCATCGATCGGGGCGGTGGGGAGGATGATGCGGCACGGTGAGAAAGAGAACGTCTCGGCAGGGACATCAGGCCACCAGGACACATCGGTCAGCGTGTGGCTCGGCCGGACCATGGTGAAGCGGCGTGGTGCGATGTCGATGTTCAACGTCCCGGGATAGTACGGGGATATGTCGACCCCCCGGGCCTGAAAATACGGCGCTTGGGCTCGGATGGTGCCACCGGGAAAGCGCGCCGAGTCGCTTCCCGAGGCGACGCCATACCCCCTGGTTACCACGCCCGGAATGGTGATCCAACTGGTGGCCATGGTGTCCTCGCGGTAACATCAAGAATGTACTCGCTCCCGGGCTCCGTCATCCGCCTCCCCACCTGATCCCAAGTTAGCCCTGCCCTCGCGACCCATGCCCCTCCGAGATCGTGACACGGCCGACGACGTCCAGCGGCTCAAGGCCCTCTCCTGGAGCGGCGTGGGTCTCATCCTCGGTATCATCCTCGGTCCACTGCTCAATGACAGATTCGGCTGGCCGCTGCTGCCGTCCATGGTCGGGGCCGCCGCCGTCCTCGCCGGAGGGATCTATGCCATCACCCGGCTCATCACCGTGGGAGCGGGCCGGGCGGCGCGCACCATCCACAACCCCTCCGGCCACTCGACACCCTACGCGCACAGCTATTCCCTGGCCGAATCCATGGTAGCCCAGGGCGACTACCGCAACGCTGCCACGCTCTACCGGGACTACATCGATGCCGACCCAACCGATGGAGAGGCGTGCCTCCGGCTGGCGCGCCTGGTGCGCGACCACCTGCACCAGTACGATGAGGCTGCCCGCTGGTTCCGAGCGGCGCGCCTACGAGGCAAACAGTCGCCCCGCGTGGAGTTGCTCATCACCCGCGAGCTGATCGAGATGGCCCTCGCCCAGCAGCACGATCCTCCCCGGGCAACCCCGGAACTCGCCCGACTGGTGCAGCGCTTTCCCGGGACCCCCGAAGCCCGCTGGGCGCGCCAGGAATTGGCGGAGATCAGAAAGCGAATCGCTGAACCATGACGGGCCGCACGCCGGTCATTACCAACTTCGGCCGCAACATCCGCTTCCGACCGCGGCATTGGTACGCCCCGCGGTCGGAGGCGGAGGTGTTGCAGATCCTCGACCGGCACGCAGGCGGCACGGTGCGCGTGGTGGGCGCCCGTCACTCATGGAGCCGTGGCATCGAATCGGACGACGCCGTGATCGATCTGCGCCACTTCGATGGTGTCGAGACATCGACCGACAACGACGGTACTGTGTGGGCCACGGTCGGCGGCGGCTGCCGGCTCAAGACCCTGTTACGTCGACTCCGGAATCAAGCGAACGTTACCCTGCCCTCCCTGGGGCTCATCACCGAGCAAACCATCGCGGGAGCGATTGCTACCGGCACCCACGGTGCGGGTAAGCACAGCCTGTCGCACTATATGGAAGAGATACGGGTGGCCGCCTACGATCCCGAGTCGGGTCGAGCGCTGGTGTACAGCTGGACCGGCGGACCGGAGCTGCGGGCCGCCCGGTGCTCCATTGGCTGCATGGGTGTCATCCTGTCGGTTCGGTTTCGCTGCGTTCCACGCTTCCTCATAGCCGAATCGATGGAACGGCGCGCCGACCTCGAGGAAACGCTGTCCCAGGAAGCGGCCTTCCCGCTCCAGCAATTCTACCTGATCCCCCACCTGTGGGGCTGGTACGACCAGGAGCGCCGCGTCGACAGCGGGTCACGCGGCCGCAGCCGGTGGGCCCCGCTGTACCGCCTGTACTGGCTGGTGTGGCTGGATGTGGGCTTTCATCTGATCCTCAAGTTCCTGGTGTCCGTGCTCGGGCGGGACGGGCCCGTCAGGGGGTTCTACCGGCGAGTGTTCCCCTTGCTGGTGGCGCGCACGCCTCCGGTCTCGGATTGGAGCGAGCAGC
>CAJVYZ010000462.1 GCA_913009915.1 uncultured Gemmatimonadota bacterium
AAGCGGTTCTACGACATCAAACTGGCCCAGGCGAGCTACCTCGTCGGCTGCCAGGCCACGGGCGACGCGTTGGTGATCGATCCCAACCGCGACGCCGACCAGTATATCCGGGCGGCCGAGGAAGAGGGCCTGCGCATTACCCACGTGACGGAAAGCCACATTCACGCCGATTTTCTCTCCGGCACCCGCGAGTTGGCGGCCCGCGCCGGAGCCATGATGTACCTCTCCGACGAGGGCGGGCCGGATTGGACCTACGCCTTCGGCACCGACGAGGATCGCGTGTTGGTCTCCGATGGAGACTCGTTCATGGTGGGCAACGTGAAGGTGGAGGTGTTGCACACCCCGGGGCATACCCCTGAGCACATATCGTTCATGATTACCGACACCGCCGCGGCCGACCGGCCGATGGGGGTGTTCACCGGCGACTTCGTGTTCGTGGGCGACGTGGGCCGCCCCGATCTCCTCGAACGTGCCGCCGGGATTGCAGGGACGATGGAGGACGGAGCCCGAACGCTGTTCCGCTCGCTCCTCCGATTCAAGTCTCTCCCGGATTATTTGCAGGTGTGGCCCGGCCACGGTGCCGGGTCGGCCTGTGGCAAGGCTCTCGGTGCCGTTCCTTCAAGCACGCTGGGGTACGAGCGGATTGCCAATTGGGGTTTGGCGCACGAGAACGAAGGCCGATTCGTAGCGGCCATCTTGGCAGGCCAGCCCGAGCCTCCGGCGTACTTCGCCACCATGAAGCGAATGAACAAGGAGGGGCCCGCCATCCTCAACGGCCTGTCCCATGTGCCCGAAGTCCCGGTTCACGCATTGCGGGATCTCATGGCGCGGGGTGCCGTAGTGGTGGATACCCGCCATCCGGGCGCCTTTGCTGAAGGCCACCTCCCGGGCACCATCAACATTCCGCTCGACCGGACGTTCAACACCTGGGCGGGATGGCTGGTACCGTTCGACAAGGACATCTACCTGATCACCGATGGAGGCTGGCAGGGCGCGCTGGCGGAAGCGGTGCGTGATTTGGCGATGATCGGCCTCGACCGTGTTGCCGGACACGTTTCCGGGGCTGCGTTGGAGAGCTGGCAGGCTGAGGGCGCCTCCCGCGGGACCATCACCATGATCAACGTCGATCAATTGTATGAACGCATGGGAAGTGGAGAAGTGGCGGTCGTTGACGTGCGGGGTGCGAGTGAATGGCAGGCTGGTCATCTCCCCGGTGTTCCCAACATCCCCGTTGGCTACCTCCTCGAACGCCGCGACGAACTTCCGCAAGACAGGCCGCTGGTGCTGCAATGCCGGTCAGGGGCCCGCTCGGCCATCGCCGCGAGTGTGCTGCAGGCCGGGGGGATGACCAACGTCGTCAATCTCGTGGGCGGGTACGCCGAATGGGTCGTCCTCGGCCTCCCGGTCGAAATGCCTGAGGCCGAGGGCGCCACGGTCTAGCTTGTCGGCGGAGTCGCGGCCTGCGCTAGTCGTGCCGCAGCGCTGGCCGTTGCAGAGAATCGAGATCGGTTACCGTCGGGCGGGGAGGATTTTCCAGCGGCACCAGTAGTCCGTCGAGCCGCTCGTTGCGCAACGGACGAACGATGACGGTTTGCAGGTCGGTGGTGCGCTCGATCTGCCCCCGGGCGAACACCTCGACTCCGTCGGACATGGCCAGCACCGCGGCAAGGGCGGCCGCACCCATGATGATCCCCAGTGTGGAGAGGAATGTCCTCATGGGGTTGGCGCGCAGTGAGGCAATGCCGATCCTGATGGCGGTGCGAGTGGCTGGGGCGAGCACAGGGTCCTCGTCAGGTAGTGCTTCACAATGTTACGCCTGACGCCGGCGTTCAGTTTCATGGAAGCCGGTTGGCGGTGGAGGTGCCTAACAGTACCGCGGTCCGGCGGTTATCTTCGTGGGCGGAGTGGTGGCCGGTCACCACGGGAAAGGTGCTGCGCCGAGCCTGCAATCGGGTCGGGGACGCAAGGGATTGCACGACGGTTGCCGGAGTCGTTTCGAGGCCGGGGATTGGGGCTCAGCGGCCGGGTACTGTCTTGGTAAGTGGTTCAATGCAAGTGAGTTGTAGCAGCGGGCCGTGAGGAACCCGTGAGCGCTCCCGGGTAGGAGATCGACGATTCTCAGGGTCGAGCCACGCCACAGTGCAGCGGTGCCTCACGGCCCGGGGATTGCTCAATAAGGGCCCGAGTTTTCACAACCCGAATGGAGCGGCGTTTCATGGCGATGCCCCGTCTCATAGACAACCAGCGAGGGGTGGCCCTCATCACCGTGGTGCTCGTGTCCCTGGCCGTGAGCTCCGTGGCCATTGCGGCGACCATGATGACGATGAGCGGCACGCTGGTGCGCAAGTACTCCGAGCGGACCGCCATCTCCGACCAAGCTGCTCTCTCCGGCGTGGAGCGGGGTCTGAGCGCGCTCCTCGGCGACGGCACGCTCCTTCCCGTCAGTGGGTTTACCACACTGGAAGACAGCGCGGCGGTGTATGACGCCATAGGGAATCCCATCCCCGGGGTACGGCGGTCGATCTACCTCGGGCCCAGTTCTGATCCCGCACGCGGCAGCATCGTGTCCGAGGTGTGGACCCGGGGTGGCGTCCGGGCGGTGCGGCGACTCGAGGTGGCGGCGACTAGCTTTGCCTCCTTCGGGCAGTACATGGACCACGACCATAGTGGTGTCGTGTTTACTGCCACCGACGATCAGTTCGGGCCGATCCACTCCAATTTTGACATTAACATAGGCCTGCCGGCCGGTGCTGATTCGGCCACGTTCATGGCGCAGGTCACGGTAGGCGGCAGCATAATCAATCCCGGGCGCGGAGTGTTCGTGAAGGGGTTCACCGAGGGGGTGAGTCTGGACTCGCTGCCGACCATTTCGGATCTCGACGCCCTCAGGACTCTGGCCATCAGTGGCGGGCTGCTGCTCCCGGGTGCCACGGGGGGAAGCTTCGCGGCGACAACCCGAGTCGAGTTCATCGCTGTCGACATGGACGGCGACACGACCACTACCGAGGATGTCGAAGGGTTCGTGCGGGTGTACCGCAACGTGCCCGATGCCAGAAACTTGATGGCCTGGCCACTGTTGGGAAACCCGATCGACACGCCGAACTGCGGCACATGGGACGGTAAGATCGGAAGAGCACACGTCTGAACTCCAGTCACACTGATATATCTCGTATGCCGTCTTCTGCTTGAAAAAAAAAAAAAACAACTACAACCAT
>CAJVYZ010000463.1 GCA_913009915.1 uncultured Gemmatimonadota bacterium
GTGGTGGTCGGGTATCCGGGCCGGCGGGGCCGAGTGGCTCCTACCCGCAGTCTGTTTCCGGTCCCGCCTCACCCAGTCTGTGGTAGGCCAGTACGAGGTCCGGCGGCGCCAGGCACACGAAGCCTGAGCCATGGCTGCCCGTCGCAGACCTGAGCGTCACACCGGTGGACTCGGCCCAGCTCCGCACCGGTTCGGTGATTCGGTCGAGGTGCGCCGCGATCCGATCGACTCCCAGTTCCAGCAACAGACTCAGTGACGCGTTGAATCCCACGAAATCCTGAAACGGGAGCGACACCAACTCGAACCGCCTGGCGTCCCGGTGAAGAGCGGGGTGGTAATCCGTGAGCCGGGTGAAGTCGTCGGTACCCTCGTGCGCCATCCAGCCGGTCACCAGCGGGCTGAGCCTCTCGATCAACGCCCGGCGCACGTAGACGAACCCAGTGCCCCAGGGGGACAAGAGCCACTTCTGCCCCCCGCAAGCGAGTATGTCCACCGATAGGGCGGACAGATCGAGTGGTTGTTGCCCCAGACCCTGAATAGCGTCGACCACCAGATAGGTGCCGCTGTCGCGGGCCGCACGACCGAGCCGCGCCAGGTCCACTCGGTACCCATTGCTGAACTGCACCCACGACACGGCGAGTACCTTGACCTCGGCGTCCTGCACCCGCGCCAGCAGATACTCCTCGTCGGGCCACCCGTTCACGGTGCAAGGCACCACCTCGAGCCGCACGCCACGGGACGCGAGACGCATCCACGGGTACACGTTGGCGGGGAATTCCCCGGCGCTGACGACGACCACGTCGCCCGGTTCGAGGGGCAGAGTGGCCGCGGCAAGATTGAGTCCCCAACTGGTATTGCCGGCCAGGGCTATCTCTTCGACGTCGGCGTGCACCAGTCGCGCGGCAAGGTGGCGGGCTTCTGCCAGGACACCTTGCAGCACGGGGTCGGTCATTCCCTCCATTGCCGCTCTACGACGATTGAACTCCTCCACGGCCAGGAGTGACCGCGCAGGAAGCGGACCGGTGCTGGCGTGATTGAGGTAGATCCTGTCACCGGCCCAGGGAAACTCGACATCCCGAAGGGCGGTCACGTCATAGGCCGGCTGGTCGGGCAGTCGGTCGAATGTGGTTGTGCTTGGCGTCTCCATAAGCTCCCGCTACGTTACCGTGAAAGGAACCCGAAGAGCAACCCGGCATGGACCTACGGAAGTTTTCTCTGGTGTTGAGCGGTGGAGGCCTCAAGGGGCTGTCCCACGTCGGGGTTTTCCGGGCACTGGAAGAACACGGCATGGACCCATCTCTGGTTGTGGGCAGCAGCATGGGATCCCTCATAGCAGCCGCCTGGGCCGCCGGTTTGTCGGCCGAGCAAATGGGCAAGGGTGCCGCCAACGTCCAGCGCAAGGATGTCTTCAGAGTGGCCCACGCCGACATGGCCCTTCGCCGGATGCGGGCACCAGGCATCTACCGGCGCGAGCCGCTGGAAACGCTGATCAACACCATCGTGGGACAGCTGACCTTCGACCAACTCTCCCGGCGGTTGGTCATCAATACCGTGGACATCGACAGCGGAATGCAGGTGTTGTGGGGAACGCCAGGATTGACGGACGTCAAGGTGGCCGACGCCGTGTTCGCGTCGTGTGCTCTCCCCGGCATTTTCCCACCGCGGGAAATCCGGGGCCGATTCTATTGCGACGGGGCGCTGGTCACCAACCTCCCGGTGCGGGCCGCCCTGGCTCTCGGCCGGGCACCGGTCGTGGCCGTCGATGTCGGCGCCACGGTCGACACTCGGTCGGATGGCAAGCGAGTGGGTTTTGCCAGCACGTACGTCCGCGGACTGGAAATCGTGATGCGTACGATGTTGGAGGGTGCCACGCGGCACTGGCACGGCCATCCCGTGCTGCTGGTCGATCCCCGAGTGGAACACGTGTCGATGTTTTCCTTCGATGAAACCCCGGAAATCATCGAGGAGGGGTACCGGGCCACAATGGAGGCCCTGGATGGGTATGGCGACCGCCTGTTCGAGGATCGGCCCGCCATCTACCCGCAACGAGCCGTGACCGTGACGATCGACAGCGCCCGCTGCATAGGATGTGGCGCGTGTATCATGCGAGCTCCAGGGGTGTTTGCCTACGGCCCGGATGGCAAGGCAGAAGTGGTGGCTCCACACCAGGTGTGGTCGCCATTCGACGGGGATTACGTTCCCAACTGCCCCGCCTACGCCATTACCGCTCGGCCCGACGCGGAGGCTCCACCCGACTAGCACAGGTCTGCGGTTCGCAGCAATTCTACCATGCGGTGCATGTAGGTATGCTCGCCCAGGGCCACCGTCCTGGCGCTGTGTCCCATCGCCTCGGCAGCCGGTGGGTCGTGCAGCAGGGCCCGTACGGACTCCTTGAGTACACCGGAGTCCTCGAACTCCACCAGCTCCTGGTTCGCAACGAAATGGAGCTCGGTGTCCTGGCGGCGGTCCACCACCTGAGCGGCACCCATGGCTGCGAGCTCGAAGACCCGCTGGTTGCACCCGGCGTTCCACTCAGACGTGCCGGATTTCCGGTGGATGTTGAGCGCCACCGACGCGCCGGCATAGGCCCGCACGTAGTCGAGGTCGCTGAGCCGCTCGCCCCGGCAGTAGGCCCGCAGCGCCGTCCGGCGCCATCCCCTGCCCCACACGGCCAGGCCGAACTCCACCACTTCCGCCAGTAGCGCCTCGCGCCGCGGACTGGCCCGCCCGGCAAACACCACGTTGGCCCTGAACCGGTCGCGCGAGCGCAGCGGCCGGTGGAACGACGGATCGCAGGCCGGTGGGAGATAGTGCACGGACCGACCGGCCCGGTGGGTGAGAGCTGCCGCGACATCCGTCCCCCCGACGAACACGTGGTCGTAAGCCCGGACCGTGTCATCGACGGACGGCCCATCGGGGAGCGCGTCCGGGCTCCACCACAACCAGCGACAGTCATCCCTCCGCCGGAGCCAGTGGACGTCGTCCGCTCCGAACGTCCGGCTGCCGACTACGATGACCGCGTCGAACCGGTTCTTGGACAGGATGCGGGCCAGCCGGGTTGCCCGATCACGGCGGCGGAACCGACGTAGCCACCCGACACCACCCAGCAAGTTGAACGGGCGCACCGAACAGGCGAGGCGGTCGAGCCGCCGCCGGCGCAGACACGACTGTGGCTTTACGTGGTCATCGGACGTCGCGACCAAACGGCCCCGTGC
>CAJVYZ010000464.1 GCA_913009915.1 uncultured Gemmatimonadota bacterium
CCGTGCTACTGTGAGGCCAGGATCATGTCGAGCTATACTGCTGCAACGTGATTGGGCTTGTAGGCAGGGCTGTTTAGCGTTGAGGGTGGGGGGGGGGGTGGGGGGGTGGTGGGGGGGGGGGGGTGGGTGGTGGGTTTTTTTTTTAATGATACGGCGACCACCGAGATCTACACTCTTTCCCTACACGACGCTCTTCCGATCTGAACGAGGACTTGAAAATGACGGGAATGCCCAGTCGCTGGGACGCTTCCGCCAGGCCTTCGGCCGCCCGCAACATCGTGGTGTCGTCTTCGATAACGCACGGGCCCGCGATGAGGAACAGGTCCTCACTGCCGCAGGCGACGTCGCCCACTGATACGATTCGTTTGGTCATCGGCTATCCAGATTCGATCACGGCTACAGGCGATAATATAGCGGCTTGATATCCGCGACCATGATTCACGCTTCCCGTCACTTCGCCAAGCGTGATTTCCAGGGCCTCTCCGCGAGGAAAGGCAATGTTAGCGGGTTGGTGACGGTGAGTCGAGGGTGGGACAACGCCGCCGGAACATAGCGGACCCCGGACTGGGTGATATTGTCAGCCCGCGTCAGGCGTCGGAGTGCTTTCCAACTCCAACAACCGCCGCTTGCGCCACAGACCTCCACCGTATCCCGTCAGCGTGCCGTCGCGGCCCACGACTCGGTGGCACGGAAGGAGGATGGCCAGCCGGTTGTCACCATTGGCCCGGCCGACCGCCCGGCGGGCGGCGGGCTTGCCAATGGCCGTGGCGATGGCCTGGTAGTCGGTGGTGCTGCCGTAAGGAATGCGCCCGAGTTGGCGCCACACCGCCGTCTGGAAGGGCGTACCGGCCACGACCAACGGGACCGAGAACCGCTCCAGTCGCCCGGCAAAGTACCCGTCCAACTCCTCCTTGAGGTGAGCCAGATGCTCGTGGTCACCCGGCGCCGTGGCACAGCCGAGGCGGCTGCGGACGCGCTCGAGTTGGGTTTCCAGCATAGGGCGGTCGGCAAATTCGAGAAGGCAGATCCCGGCCGTGGTGGCGCCGGCGATCATCGGTCCCAATGGCGTCCGCACGCGGGTGAGGAAGGCGACATTCCGATGCCGACCACGCCCGGGAGGCTCACCGAACAAGCGGCTGAACGCCTCGCGGAACCCGCTGTCCGACTCGAACCCGTGGGCGAAGCCCGCCTGGGTCAAAGCCTCACCCTGGTTCAGCCGGCCGAGGGCCAGCCCCAGACGCCGGGCCCGGTGGTAGCCGTGGAACGTCATCCCGTGGTGGCGCTGGAACCAGCGTCTGACCCGGCCGGGGTCGAGGTCGAGGGAGCGGAGGTCGGTGTCGGTCCAGCGGTGCGCGGGGTCCGCCTCCACCGCCCGGAGGAGGAGGTCGGCCCACTCGGGTGCCTGGCCTGCGGGCGTCATGGGGCTGCATCGCTTGCACGGCCGGTATCCCGCGAGGAGGGCACCCTGGGCGTCGGCGTAGAACTCGACGTTCTCCGGGCGGGGTTTCCTGGCCGTGCAGGTAGGGCGGCAGAATATCCCGGTGGTCCTGACGGCGGTGACGAACACGCCGTCGTAGGAAGCATCCCGGCTGGCGAACGCCGTGAGCATTTCGGTGCGATGTGGCAGAGTGATGGCTGACATGGCACTCAATGTACCCGGTCAGGTGATGCCGTCCACCGAAAAAACGGCGCCGAATTCGGTAGTGACGCACCGCCGCGTGGTTGGAGGGTAACCTCCCAATCGGTCGTGGGTGATCGAGTACTGGAGTACCAATGTTTAGCGGCGACACCTCGGCAAAGGCCGGCTCACTCCAAGAGGTGGTGCTTTCAATTATCATGGGTCATGAGTGCGCTATTCTTCGGCCTGGCCGCCCGGGGTATCGTCGTACCCGGAAATGCGCACTGGACTTGGGGCGATTCCGCCCGTCCGGCGTGGATGATGAGTCTAGCGGTGCCGGATCCCACGGATATGACACGTCTTGGCGGAGAACGATGATGTCCGACGAACTAGGAGCGCTCCGCGGCAAATTGGCAACGGAGATACCCGTCACGCTACACCTGGGGCTGGAGGTGATCGGGCATGACGCCGGCGGCCTGACCTTGGCCGCCCCCCTGTCCAAGAATCTCAACCACCAGGGAACGGCCTTCGCCGGGAGCGTCAATGCCGTTGCCACGTTGGCTGGGTGGGGGTGGGTATGGCTGACGCTCCGACGGTCGGGCCTTGAGGGGCACGTGGTGTTGCAGGACAGTACCATCCAGTACCTGAAGCCCATCGATGCAGATTTCACGGCCACGTGCCTGCCGGCAATGGATGCCGAGGTCGAGCGTCTTCTGGCGGGCCTGACCCGGCATGGCAGGGGGCGCCTGGCCTTGGGCGTGGAGATCCGAAGCGGGGCTACCCTGGTCGCAACCTTCACCGGCCGGTACGTGGCCCTGGCCGGGGCCTCCGCGGGTTGACGCCCCGGTCTGCCTCTCGCGAGGAAACGCCCATGCGTGCCATGGTATTGACCGCCCAACATGAACCCCTCCGACTGATGGAGTTGCCTCGGCCTGAAGCCGGACCGGGGACTCTGCTATTGGAGGTAGCCGCCTGTGGGGTGTGCCGCACCGATCTGCACGTGGTTGACGGAGACTTGACCGAGCCCAAGTTGCCGCTGGTGCTGGGTCACGAAATCGTGGGCCGCGTTGCTGCCGTGGGTGCGGCTGTGACCGGCTGGGAGATCGGTGAGCGAGCCGGCGTGCCGTGGCTGGGGGCCACGTGCGGGTCGTGCCGGTTTTGCACTACCGGGCGGGAGAACCTGTGCGACGAAGCGCGCTTCACGGGGTACCACATCGACGGTGGATACGCCGAGTGGGCGTCGGCGGATGCCCGGTTCTGTTTCCGGCTGCCCGACGACCTGAGTGATGTCGAAGCCGCCCCGCTGTTGTGCGCCGGACTCATTGGGTATCGTGCACTTCGGGCAGCTGGGTCGGGCGAGCGCCTGGGGTTGTACGGCTTCGGCGCGGCGGCGCACATCGTGGCGCAAGTGGAGATCGGAAGAGCACACGTCTGAACTCCAGTCACACTGATATATCTCGTATGCCGTCTTCTGCTTGAAAAAAAAAAAAAAAACAACAACAAAGACAACAACAACAAAGAGATCGGAAGAGCAAAACAACACACCACACCACACATACAAGAATTCATTACATCAGCTTACCCCACTCACATCAA
>CAJVYZ010000465.1 GCA_913009915.1 uncultured Gemmatimonadota bacterium
CGCAAATCCGTTCGGGTTGGTCGGGCCGCACCCGAGAATGCCGATACCCGTTCCGTTGTTGCTGTAGGCGTTGGACATCCACACGTAGGCCGGGTTACCGGTGAACATGCCGAGCCCGCCACGGACTTGCTGGTTGCCGAGGCCGTCGATATCCCAGTTGAAACCGGCCCGCGGATTCCACAGTGGCTTACCCGAAGGTACGCTGGGGTTTCCAAAGTCGGCGTTGACCTGAGCGGCGTATTCCGGCTGGTCGAAGAAGATGGGAATATCGACGCGAAGCCCATAGGTCAGGCTAAACTTGGGGGTAACCTGCCACTGGTCCTGGGCGTACAGCCCGATGGTGGCCGAATTGAACACAGCCGGCGCGACCGTTTCACCGGGGTTACCTAGGCTGCCGGAAACGGTGTATCTGGCAACATCCGGGCTGGCACCGCTGGCAAAATCCGCCAAATTGTCGAACGAGTAGACACCGAAAGATGATTGGGCAAACAGGTTCTCCACCCGGTAGAACTCGTTCCGCGTTCCCACCGTGATCCGGTGATCACCCTTGGACGCCAAGGTGAAGTTGTCGGTCAGCTCGAGAATGTCCTGACCGAGCCTGTTCCCCTGGGAGAATCGCTCGGAACCGGTCAGGATCTGGTAGTCGTCACCCGAGGAATTGGTGAAGCCATCAACCGTGACTTGCGGCTCGGCGACGAAAGGATCTCGCTCGTCACGGAGTCGGTTGTAACTCAGGCGGAACTCGTTGGACGATCCGTTGGTGAAGTTGGTGAACCACTGGAACGAAGGATTGTGCGTCTTGTTGGTGAATTGATAGCCGTTGTTCTCGTAACGGAACGCCGGGTCGCTGGTGGAGGTCGTCCGGTTGAACACGTCCAGCTTGGCTTTGTTGAAGCTATAGCGGAACACCAGGCGGTTGTTGCTCCCCAAGCCCCAGTCGGCCCGCACCATGAAGTTTTCCAACGGGTTGTCGTTGGCCACCGACGATCCCGACCCCGGAGCCATGCCATAAGTAGCGAGAACCGCGTTCATGGCGTCGATGTCGCTCTGGTCCGGCTGTACCCCACCGATGCTGGGGGGAGCGCCGATGAAGGGACCGGTCGCCGGAGTGCTGGCGCGCTGGAACTCAAGATTGGTAAAGAAGTGCGCCTTGTCCCGCACGATGGGACCACCGAGCGAACCGCCAAACTGCTGGTTCTTGAACTCATTGAGACACGGGTCCGGGGCACCGCGGCAGCCCAGTGGTTCACCGGCCGTGTTCTGGTTGCGGAAGTAGCCGAACGCCGATCCCGTCCAATTGTTGGTGCCAGACTTGGTTATTACGTTGATCAGGGCGCCGGTGAAGTTGCCTTGGCGCACGTCGTATGGCGCCAACTCTACCTGGAACTCCTTGATGGCGTCGTAGCCAATGGGCTTGCCTTGCGCCTGCCCTCCGGCCGTGCCGGTGGCACCGAGGCCGAAGCGGTCGTTGACCGTCGAGCCGTCGAGCTGGATGGTGTTGAACCGGTTGTTCTGCCCCACGACACTGATCCCCTGCCCGTTGTTGGCGTCGGTCGGCACGATCTGCGGAGTGGCTATCGCCAGATCGGTGACCCGACGGTTCAGCGTCGGCAAGTCGCGGATTTGTTCCTCAGAGATGGTTGTCCGCGTCCCCTGCCGGGTCGGGGCAAACTCGGCCGCGGTCGGATCGGCCACCACGGTGATATCCTCCAACTCGACCGCCGTCAGGTCCAGACTGGTATTAAGCCGGAAGGTCTGACCCAACGCAATGAAGATCCGTTCCTGCGTCACCGGCCGGTACCCTATCTGCCGGATCCGTACCGTATACGGACCACCCGGCTCGAGACCCTGCACGGTGAAGATGCCGCGGACGTTGGTCACAGCCGTAGTCCGGAAACCGGTGGGTGTGTGGGTGAACTCCACCGTGGCTCCGGCCAGGGGATTGCCGTCCTGGTCGGTGATCAAGCCGGAGGCCGCACCGGTGGTCACACCCTGAGCGGATAACGTGCCGACCATCAGCGCGGTCGCGAACACCGCCGCAACGGCGGGCAAGACCTTACGAAACCAGTTTTGCATACCAGCTACCTCGCGAAGTGGGTTGAGGAACCCGGTGAATACAGCGCTAGGTGCCGCCGGTGCCACATACTGTAAACTGTTCATTGACAATGTGTTACGTTGACGATGTTGGGGGCGATGTCGCGGCTCCCGGCGGGCAGGCAGATGCCAGTCACGCAGCCCACGGCCTTGGGTTTTGGCACTGATTCACTAGTATACGCGGCCCCGACTAGATGGCAAGCGAGGCCTCGCGCTAGAGAGAAAGACGGTTACCTTCGATCGATCCCCGAGCCCGGAACATCCATGGAAAGCTACGGCTGGCTGTCCCTCCTGCCACCAATCATCGCCATCGGCGTCGCCATCAAGACCCGCCAGGTCTACCTCTCGCTAGGACTGTACACTCTCCTAGGGTGGACCATCATGAGCGGTGGCAACCCGGTAACCGGCCTCATCCAATCGCTCGATACCTTCATCGCCGCCGTCACCAACCCCGACAACGCCCGCACCCTCCTGTTCAGCGCCCTCATCGGAGCCATGATCACCTTCACCCAGGCGTCGGGCGGAATGGACGGGTTCATCAATTGGGCAGAACACAGAGGGTTCGCCCGGTCCAAGCGATCGGTCGGGCTGCTGACCATCCTGGTCAGCATGGGGGTGTTTCTGGAATCGAACTTCGGGTTGCTGGTGTCGGGGTCCGTGGCCCGGCCGCTGTTCGACAAGTGCCGCATCTCCCGCGAGAAACTCTCCTATCTGATCGACGCCACCTGCGCTCCCAAATGCATCCTCATTCCGCTCAACGCCTGGGGCGCCTACGTCATCGGGCTGTTGCTGGCCCAGGATGTGGCCAACCCCACGCGCCTGATCGTGGCCGCTCTGCCGCTCAACTTCTACGCCATCCTGGCCATCCTCCTGGCCGTCGTAGTGGTGGTGTTCGACTGGAACATCGGCCCGATGCGCACGGCCGAGGACCGGGTCGCCATCGAAGGGAAAGTCCTGAGGGACGGCGCCATCCCCATGGTCTCGGCCGAGGTGTCCTCCATCGAAGCCAAGAGCGGAGTGCCCAAACGGGTCGGCAACATGGTGATCCCCATCCAGATCGGAAGAGCGGCGTGTAGGGTAAGAGTGCAGATCTCGGGGGTCGCCGTATCCC
>CAJVYZ010000466.1 GCA_913009915.1 uncultured Gemmatimonadota bacterium
AGCCGAGCGAGCAACAGGCCCAGACGCCTCCAAATACACACTGAGCGAGCCGGGCCTGGCGTTCGTGATGCTTCCGATGAAACTCCACCCCGACGTAGATGCGATGTCCGGAGTCAGAGGTATCGTTGAGGTAGCGCCCTGGTCGTCCTCATACGATGCTGTGACGGCGTACTGCTGGGCTGTGACCAGTTCGTTCACGCCGGTCAGCTCGGCTACAACATTGACTGTGCCGGCGGCGGGCGCGTCGAGCGAGCTGAGTTCCAGCGCTATACCGTTGGATTCGACCAGGGGAGCAAAGATGACAGAACTGTCAGTGTCGGTTGCTATCTCAAGGGAGTGGTCCAGGCCGCCGAGGCCCGACACCGAGATGATGTACACCTGCACGCCGAGCTCTTCAACAACGTTGACCGTTGCTGGGATCGGGTTACCGGCCACGTCGAGCACGGTGAACGACAGCCCGATGCCTAGTTCGGCGATGACGCTTGCCTGCATGTAGTCGCCACCCTCGGGGCTGAGCGGGACCGAAACGGGTCCGGACGCTAGAACCTCCACGTGGGTCACTGGCTGCTGTGCAGGGTCGCTGAGGCCACCACTGCTCGACTGGTACAGAGCCATGTTCCTCGTCGGCGCGACGGCGGGCACCAGGTCAAGAAGCGGTTGAGAAGATGCGGTCGTTGGGCCCAACTGATCACAGCCGGCTCCGTCGCCGGGCGCTACCCAGGGGTTGCCCGAATTCTGTGTGCCGTACAGCGCTGCGACCACTCGGCTAATCGGGCATGGGTCCGCCCGCATGGCGGTGTGGTTGAGCCCCTCGAACGCTGGCGATAGATGGTCCTGTGCGTCAACGGCGAACGCGCTTCCGACGCAAACCAACGTGTCACCACGTAGACACAGATTGAATGTATTACCGAGCGTGCATAGGGCGTCAGAGCACGCCCCCGCTGCCACATACTGCTCGTGTTCCGCTGACGGCGGGTAGAAGAGGTTGAAGAATTCCATATGCCCCTCCTGGAGGATCCAGACTCCGTCGCTTGGTCCGTCGCATGGGCCCATGCTTGGTTGGACGAACCCGAGGGATGGAAACTGCCGGGAAAGACACAGAAGGTCGGCAAGGTTGGATCCGCCGTTGGGTGTCGCCAGCATCCCCAGTGATCCGAACAGTTCCGGCCGCTTGGCCATGGCTACGCGGGCGTCCAGGCCACCTTTCGAATGGGCGACCACATTCACGACATCGAACAGCCACCTTGGCGCCAGAAGCGCTTCGGCGTCGGCGATCAGGGTGTCGGCGTTGTCCCAGACATTGCCAGTGCTAGCCGTTTGGGAGGTGATAACTTCCGCTTGGCTGAGGCCGGGTACGAGTGACAAAGCCAGGTTCAAAGAGGCGTCCATTTCGTCGGGCACTCCTGGGATGCCGTGTGCACCGAGCAGTGGCCTCGCATCGAACGAAGACGGCGGAGTAGGAGGCGGTGGGGCCAGAGCAGCGGCCCTGTGCTCGTCTAGTTCTGTTTCAGTGAGGGCCCGGTCGTAGATGGCTACCTCGTCGATTACGCCTGTGAAGTTCTGCCAGCTGTTGCCGTCGTTGTGGGAACCGATTCTTATCTCGTTGGGGTCGGCGCCTGACGACGAGTATCCGCTCTCGTAGAAGATTGGCTCTCCGCCCGTCGACGCTGTGGCCGCCTCGGTCCCGTCGACGAACAACCGCAGCGTTCCGCTGTCGAAGGTGAACGCGATGTGGTGGGGACCTGGGTTTATCGGGATACTCGGCGCAGCACTTATCACAGCGAGATTTCCACCGGACATGTAGGTGACCGATGCGATAGGCCTGCCGTCGTCTGTGATGCCAAGGGTCCAGCCCGATCCTGCGTTGATGGTGACAATCGGATTCGTGCTGCCGAAGAGCGTGTCGGCTTCGAACCATGCCTCGACCGTTATCGGGTCAGCGATCAGTGAAAGGTCGGCGACCGATCCGCCACCGAATGGATCCAGGTAAATGGCCGAGGCCGAGGCGGACCCTTGGGGCAGGAAGGCGGCGGCGTTATCTCCGGGGTCTTCGGGAATCAGACCGGGTTGTTCGAGGGCGACGAGATCGTTCGCTTGGCCGGTGATCGAGCCTGCTTCGGCGGCGACGGTGCAGTAGAAGGGGCTGACCGATGGGTCACAGCTCGGGTCGTTCAAACGCCAGTAACCCACCGGGTTGTCGGCCAGCACGGCGGCACGGTAGCTTGCGCTGGCTTCGGCGGGATCTGGCCTCCCGCCGAGTACGAGGGTGAGCGCGGCGAGAAATCCGACTGCGATGATGAGGGCGAACGTACCTTTGTGCGTTTTGGTGATTGAAGCGGAATTCATGACCTGACCTCCGGTAGTGGCGGTGGGTTGTGATCGCAAGAGATTGTTTGACTACTACCGATGCGGTGGCGGCGTGTCAACGCCCGGGGTTTCAGCCCTCGGAGGTAGTGATCGTGTGATGACGTTGGTGGCGACAGCCGGCTGCCAGCCCGACGAATCTGCCGCTATCCCGCGCCAGGCGGGCGTTTCGGCACTCTGGCCGGAGCAACAGGAGCGGCCTCGGGTGGGCGGTCGGTCCCATTCAGGTGGGTTTGGCGGGTGAGCGGTGCCAATATCTGGGCAGCGCACTGACAACTTTGACATCGATCTAAACCTTGGCCGCCACCCGACGCGAGTGGGGAGTATGGGTCACTCCCAAAGACGTACCTCGGTGCCACCCAGGATGCAGTGGAAGGGGTTTGCGGCGTCTGAATGCCGCGACCGTGCTCGTGCTTGTCGGCGAGTTCAGAGATGACGGAGGGAGCGCAGAAGCGGGCATTTCCTGGCTTGTTGGCGGCTCTTGCCGTAGCCGTCGGGCTGCTGGGCTTCTCGTCGGCACCGGCTCGCCTGAGCCCGGCCGATGGAGGCCAGTGCGAGCAACCGACAATCCTTGGCGATGCAACTGAACTCGAACCCGTCGAGCTGCTGGTAAAACCCGTTGCCGATATCGAACTGCCGACTGCGCTCGCCGAACACCCAGACGGACAGGCCTATGTGTCCACCAAGGGCGGAGTGGTGGCGATGCTCGAAGGAGGCTCAACCACCCAGGTTCTGGATCTCTCCGCTGTGGTCTCACAGGGCACAGAGCAGGGCCTCCTCGGCGTGGCGGTCCACCCTGCCGGCCGGTCGCGCGTCGTGAGCTAC
>CAJVYZ010000467.1 GCA_913009915.1 uncultured Gemmatimonadota bacterium
ATCCCCCGCAGCCGCCTATGGGAATGTCCAGCTCACCCAGCCGGAGGCGGTGGACTTCGCCCCAGGCGATGTCGAGGCTGCCGAAGAACGTCTTGGTCTCCTCGACCGCCGTGCCGAAAATCCGCGCGGCCCGATCTGGGTCGGCAATTCTCGCCGGCGTGCTCACGGGCTCTGCCGGACTCCACGGCTGGGCCCACATGGTACGCCACCGCTCGTCGAACGGCCGGGTATCTCCTGAGTCTGCCGCCACGTATCCCAGGAACCACATGCCAAACAGGATGGCCCCGCGGGAGTCGGGCGCCACGGTGTCATCCCAGCGCTCCAGGACCTCCAGCGCCACGGCCGTGTCGCCTGTCGGCTCGGTGGCACGCACGACGGCGATCAAGTCGTCCTTCCACCGCTCGGCCGCCAGCATACGATAGGACATCTTCAGTCGTAGCACGTCATCCAGGCTGACCTTCTCCTGCTCCTGGACCAGATCGAGACTGAGTTGGGAACGGAGTCCCAAATCGGGCCGCGGAAACGGCGGGGGGAATCGGGTCGAGTCGATGATCTCGTTCAGGTTCGTGTAGTGGAACGGATCGTTGGCGTTTTGCAGATAGCCGCCCTCAGGGTTGCGCAGTTGGGGGAGCGAATCCCAGGCAATGAGCGATGTCCAGACGTCATTCGTTCGGATCGCGGCGACCGCAGTGGTGTCGCCCCCAGAGCCGAGTGGGAACCTCGGGACGGTCGCGTTCCACACGTAGAAGATGTTGCCGGCCCGATCGGCGTAGGTGAAGTTCGACTCCGTCATCGCCCGCATGCGCATGGCGCTCTTCCACTCGTCCAGACTGGTGGCCTGCATCATCCGGAGAAACTGCTCGGCCTTGCGGTACTCTCCCCAACCGGGGGAACGGAGCACGTAGACCTTCCCTTCTCCACGATCCACCACCGGCCCAATCGGTGTCTCCCAAGTCTCTCGTGTTTCGCTGGCCAGTCCGGGCCCGTTCTTCCAGAAGACGCTGATCGGTACCCGGGTGATCGGCATGGACCCGCCGTCGAACAGAGCATGGTCGGGATGGTGCGGATCGACGTCCAGGGCGTAGACCTCTTCCAGGTCCGGATCGTTGTTGGTGGTAGCCCAACCGAGGTGTTCGTTGAAGCCACCGTTGAAGTAGAGGGGATAGCCGATGCGGAAATCGCCGTAGAAATTGATCACCCCCGGGACGGTGATCTGGGCCTCGTAGTAGCCGGCACGCCAATTGAGATGCGGGTTGCGCAACAGGATGGCGTTGCCCGACGTAGTCCGGCTGGGAGCGAAGGCCCAAGCATTTGAACCTGCTCCCAGGCGGCGCAAGGAATCCGCTTCCGCACGCCTGCGATCCAGAGCTCGGCGAAACCGTCTCGACTGAGGATACACGGTCTCGTCCACCCACAACGCCGCCGCATCGCGGCCACTGAAGCGCGGCAGTTGCCAATCGCCGTAAGCGTCGGGGTGTAGCTCCACCCATCGGTTGGTGGCGGCGGCAAACCCCTCGAACAGTGCCCGGGTGTCGGCGTGCAGCCGATGGTAGGTCGACTGCATTTGCCGGTAGGTACGCTTGAATTCGAAGTCCGACTCGAGCGAGTCGCGGCCGAAGTGTTCGGCCAACTCACCGCGAGCACGGAGGAAGTTCACCACCACCGCCGAGCCGTAGTCCTCCAACTGCACCCACGCCAGACCGTAACCCAGGGCCGCGAGGTCCTGAGCCAGGATGTGTGGCACCCCGTACGAGGTGCGGCGGATCTCAACCCGGTTTTGGTAGGAACCCGACTCCTGGGCGCCCGCTACTCCGGTAAGTACGGCCAACCCGGTCACGAGGATGGTAAGGACACGCGTCATGGTGGCTCCGGTCAAAGCGCCTGACAAAAAACGACCCGAGCCAATGTCGCCGTCGCTCCCGGAATCCTCAAGGTGCCAAAGGGCGGGATGCCAGCATCTCTTCCAGCCGTGCCAAGCAGCTGGTCCACCCCTGGTCGTGGCCGTCTCTTGCCTCACCATTGGGGAAGCCTTCGTGCGTCAATACGACTTCGGTTGACCCGCCGAGGTCGTTGAACTCCACCGTAACCAGGGTTTCGCCGCAGTCGTGCTCCTTCTCGTCCCAGCGCCAGGTGTAGCACAGCCGGTTGGGAGCGTCGATTTCTCGATAGACACCGCGGGCGTTGTACTCACCCTCGGGACTCTTCATGTGAATGTGGTAGCTGCCGCCGACGTTGAGGTCCACCTTCACGTTGGCGCACTCCACCCCCTCGGGGGCGCACCAGTGGGACATCTTCGCAGGGTCGGTCCAGGCCGCGAACACTGTGGCCCGATCGGCCTTGATGACGCGGGTCAACTTGAGCACGGTCTCAGTTTGGGTACTCATGGAGTTCCTCCATCCTTCTTGGTTTTGTCCTGGGGGGTGAGTTTATCGGGTTCGGTTTCGAGATATTGGACCAATTGATCCATTCGTTGGTCCCAGAATCGGCGGTATCGGTCGACCCAGTCGGCCGCGTCCTTCATCGGGCTGGCGTCTAGGCCACAGCGGCTAACTCGTCCGTCTCGCTCTCGGGTAACCAGACCGGCGCGCTCCAGGACCCTCAGGTGCTTGGAGATGGCGGGGCGGGATACGGCGAACGGCTGGGCGAGTTGGCCCACGGTGGCTACTCCGTGGACCAGGCGGTCCAGAATGGCTCTTCTGGTGGGGTCGGAGAGGGCGGCGAATGTGAGGTCGAGGTGGCGGGTAATGGTAACCATATGGTTACGAATGTACTTCGAATGGGCTCGGTGTCAAGATGGGGTGGGAGTAGGGGCTTTGTTGCGGTAACAGGCTCCGTGTCGCGGTCGTTGATTGATGATTGATGAGTGATGATTGGCGAGAGTGGGCGTATGGTGGTTTTATCGTGTTTCCATGTCGAACCCGAATGAGCTGGAAGAGAGGCTCGTTCGGTTTGCTGCGGAGATTTGTCGCTCCAGCGGCCGGCTCCGCCACGACCAAGCGGCTCGGCACATCGCATCCCAGATACTCCGGTGTGGGACCTCAGCGGCGGCAAACTACGCCGAAGCACGAGCTGGAGATCGGAAGAGCGTCGTGTAGGGAAAGAGTGTAGATCTCGGTGGTCGCCGTAACATTAAAAAAAAAATAAAGAAAAATACTTAAAGGCTCACGCGTGATATCACAGTAGGATAC
>CAJVYZ010000468.1 GCA_913009915.1 uncultured Gemmatimonadota bacterium
GGGGTTCGTTTCGGGAGAGGATCGTGGTCGACGGTGTCCCGGTGAGCGAGGATGCCGTGGCCATGTGGACGGCAACCCTCGAACCGCTGATCCTGGCCCACGGGGCCACGTTCTTCGAAGCGACCACGGCCATGGCCCTGGCGGACTTCGCTGCCCGCGGGGTTGAAATAGCCGTGCTCGAAGTCGGCCTCGGCGGTCGGCTCGATAGCACCAACGTCGTTACCCCCCTGGTGAGCGGTGTGACCAACGTTGCCCTCGATCACCAGAAGTACCTGGGCGACACCATCGAGGACATTGCTCGCGAAAAGGCAGGTATCGCCAAACCGGATGTTCCGTTCGTCATCGGGGAGAAGGATCCCGAGGTCGCCGATTTCCTGGCGCGCGAGGTCCGTCAGCGGATCCAGCAGGCGGATTCCGCCGGGACCTGCGACCTCATGATCGTCGAACCCCACGTGGTGTGGCACGGTCCCCTGGGACTCGCGGGCCCCCACCAGCGCCGCAACGCAGCCGTAGCGCGGGCCATGCTGGGGCTGCTGCCGGAGCGATACCGGCTGTCCGGAGAGCAGGTAGCAGCTGGGTTTGCCGCGGCCCGTGCTCCGGGGAGGTTCGATCGCCGGGGTCGATGGCTGTTCGATGTGGCCCATAACCCCGACGGTATCGCCGCGCTGGTGGAGGCCCTCGACGACGAGCCGCCCCCGGGCCCGGTTCACGCCCTGGTGTCGATTCTGGGAGACAAGCCATGGCCTGAGATGCTGGTGGCCCTCGACCAGGCGATCGACGTGGGTATCCTGACCCTGGCGCCCACCGCGGCCGACCGGGGCTGGGACACCGCCTGGCTGGGCGAATGGCTGGCCCGGCCGGATAGGCCGCCCCAACGGGCCGAGTGGCACTTGGTCCCCGATTTCCATGAGGCGCTCGACCGTGTCCTGGAGGGAGCGGGGACGGTCCTGGTGACGGGCTCGTTCCATACGGTGGGTGACGTGATGCGCGAGTTGGGACTGGGGCCGATTGTAGGGCGGTAGGGCGGTAAGGCGGTAGGGTGGTATCCTCTTACCGTCCCTACCGCCCTACCGCCCTACCGCCATACCGCCTACTTTCCTGCCATGCAAGCCCAAGCCCTGCCGGGATTTCGGGACTTTTATCCCGCGGAATTCGCCTTGCGGGCGCACATCCTGGATGCCTGGCGCAGGGTGGCGAGGCGGTATGGGTTCGAGGAGTTCGACGGGCCCCCGCTGGAGTCGCTGGAGCTGTACACCGAGAAGAGCGGCGACGAGATCGTCGACCAGCTCTACGCCTTCGAAGACAAGGGCGGGCGACAGGTGGCGCTCCGGCCGGAGATGACGCCGACGGTGGTGCGCATGGTGGCGGCTCGGGCCAACGCGCTCAAGAAGCCGATTCGCTGGTTCTCCATCCCCCAGTTGTTTCGTTACGAGCGCCAGCAGCGCGGGCGGTTGCGGGAACACTTCCAGTTCAACTGCGACATTATCGGCGAAGCCGGCCCGCTGGCCGATGCCGAGGTCATCGCCTTGGCGCTGGACGTGATGCGGGAACTCGGCCTCGGGCCCGACGACGTCAAGGTGCGCCTGTCCGATCGCCGGGTGCTGGCTATCCTCCTCCGTGGGGCCGGTGTGGCCGACGACCAGTTGGGCCAAGCCTACCAGACGGTGGACAAGATCGAACGGACGCCACGTGATCGCCTGGAGGCTCACTTGGCCCAGGCCGGTCTCGAGCCAGACGCCACCGCGGGCGTGTTCCGGGTGGCGGGCCTTCGTGGTTGGCCGGCGGTCAGCAGTGCCCTGGCGGATGTCCCGGGTGGAACGGAGGCAGGAGAGGACCTCGAACAGGTCATCGGCGCGTTGCAGGCCATCGGGTTGGGGGAGTGCGTGGAAGGGGATGTGAGCATCGTGCGAGGGCTGGCCTACTACACCGGGGTTTTGTTCGAGGTGTTCGACGCCAAGGGAGCCATGCGGGCCATCTGCGGCGGCGGACGCTACGATCAACTGCTAGCCTCCCTCGGCGGTGTGGACCTGCCGGCGCTCGGCTTCGGCATGGGCGATGTCGTGCTGGGCGATGTCTTGAAGGACAAGGGCGTCATCCCGGAGACACCGAGCAGCATCGACGTCTTCGTGGTGGCGGTGACCCCTGAGGACATGCCCCATGCGCTGCGGTTGAGCCGCGAGCTCCGCGACCGGGACCTTCGGGTCGAGTACCCGCTGAGTCACGCTGCGGTTGGCAAGCAACTGAAGCTCGCCAACGCCCGCCGGGCTCCCTACGCGGTGATGCTCGGCCCGGACGAACGAGCCCTCGGCAACGTAGTGTTGCGCGATCTGGCGAGCGGAGAACAGCGAACGTTGGCGTACGACCAGGTGGCATCCGAACTGGTGGACTTGGTGGCGGGAGCGGCCCCGCCCGTCGGCCGCTAGTCGCCGGCCGTCTACGGCATATTCGTCAATCGCTAATCGTTAACCGTCAATCATCAATCACTTGCTATTTGTCCATGGCCAAAAATAAAGCCCTCACCACTCGTTCCGACGACTTCTCCGCCTGGTACAACGAAGTCATCATGCGCGCCGAATTGGCCGACCACAGCCCGGTCCGCGGCTGCATGGTCATCCGTCCCAACGGCTATGCTATTTGGGAGCACATGCAGCAGGCACTCGACCGGATGCTCAAGGACACCGGGCACGAAAACGCCTACTTCCCGTTGTTCATCCCGCAGAGCTTCCTGGCCCGGGAGGCCGAGCACGTGGAGGGGTTTGCTCCGGAAACGGCGGTGGTGACCCACGGCGGCGGTAAGGAACTGGAAGAGCCGCTGGTGATCCGTCCAACCTCGGAAACCATCATCTACGCGATGTTTTCCAAGTGGATTCAGAGTTGGCGCGACTTGCCGGTGCTGATGAACCAGTGGTGCAACGTCGTGCGCTGGGAACTGCGCACCCGGCTGTTCCTCAGGACCACCGAGTTCCTGTGGCAAGAGGGGCACACGGCCCACGCCACCGAAGCGGAAGCCGAGGAGGAAGCGCGCCGGATGCTTGGCGTGTACCGCACCTTCATGGAAGAATTCATCGCCATGCCGGTGATCACCGGTCTGAAGAGCGACAGCGAACGCTTCGCCGGGGCCGTTCGCACCTACGCCGCCGAAGCACTCATGCAGTACAACAAGTCGCTGCAGGCGGGCACCAA
>CAJVYZ010000469.1 GCA_913009915.1 uncultured Gemmatimonadota bacterium
TAGCAGCTGTGAGTAGGTGGCGTTAGTCGCAGTATTGAGGTAGTCGCTGTTTTTTTTTTTTTTCAAGCAGAAGACGGCATACGAGATATATCAGTGTGACTGGAGTTCAGACGTGTGCTCTTCCGATCTGGTCCTCCCGGCCGTGGCAATCGTCGGCGGCATCGTCGTCATGGCCGGAGCCCTGACCGTGGTCAGGGACATGGAGAGGGCCTCGACCCGGGTCACTGGTACCTTCCGCAAGGCAAACTCCGGTCCTTAGGGCCCGGCGCTGACTCTCCGTATCTCCAACCGCCGTCAAGGCTTACCGCCCCCGGCAATGCGCGACCTGCAAGGCTCTTCACCGTCGAAAACTTGACAGTCGCCTCATCGGCCGACCCATTGCAGAGATGGTAACCGATTGCCATGCAACGAGTTGGTCAGGCCGACTCGAATCGGCACAACTCATGCACCTTCATTAGTCACCATGACTGACGACCTTGAATCGGATCCACCACAGGAGCACGGACCCATAGATCTCTCGTCGAGCCCGGTGCCGGTGCCGGTGCTTCGTCTCCGAGGGACAATGTGGGATCCCGTCGCGCTCGATACCTGGCGCGAGGCACTGTCCGGTCTGGTGCGGCCGGAGGTGCCGCACGAACTGATGGGGCTGTGGTTGTTCACCGGAGACGGTGGGGCTGTTCTGCTGGGCCCGAGCGACCTGGCGGCCGACCACCTGACGGTGCCGCTGCCCGATCCGCAGGTCGATCCCGCGGATCTGTGGCGCCTGGAGGAGCGATTGCGTGACGCCGGCTACGGCTCGTCCCTGGCGATGGCCGTGCCGCACGGTGACCGGGATGTCGGGCTGGTGCTACTCGCAACCCTCGAGACCGACGAGTATCACGACCAGGAAATCTCGTTCCTCCGCGGCATCGTGGCGGGATTGGGTCCCACCATGGCTCGCGTGGCACAGCAGTGGGACCACCAGCCTACAGGGGAGCACCCGGGTGAGCAACCGCTCTATCGTCGTCGCGACGAGCCGGGACGGGCACTGCACGAGTTGCGAGACTTGTTGGCCGATCTGGCCGATACGGTGGCCATCAGCAAGACCCCGGCGTCGTTGACCGCGGGATTGTCCCACGCACTGGCGGCCGTCGTGCCTCACGATCGAATCGAGATCATCGTGCCGCATCCCCCGCGTAACGACTTCTACCGCTTGGGCGCTCACGAGGAGGGACCGCTTTTCTCGCACGCTGAGCTGTCGGTCAAGTCGCAGGACTTCGACCCGGTGGGTCTGTTCGGGGAGGACGGGGTATTGATCGTCGACGATGCCACGAGCGATTCCCGGGGATCAGTGTGGCCGTCGCAGGACCCTGCCTCGGAACAGGTGAAGGCCGTGGTCGGCTCCCGCCTGGGGTTGGAGGGCCGGCCGGTCGGCTATCTGCTGCTCGGTAGTTTCGGCCCGGGGATGTACCGTGACGAAGACATCGAGGCGTTGAGGACCATAGCCCCGCTAATCGCGCCACGAGTCCAGGAGTTCTCCCTTGCGGCTCAAGTGAAGACCCTGCGAGCTCACCTGGGGGTGCTCCGGCAGGCCCCCTCACACATGGGTCGCATGGCTCAACTGCTGGCCACCACGGCCCATCTCGGAGTGGCGACCAGGATGTTTACCGAGGAAGCCAGCGCCGTCCTCCCGTTCGAGCGCCTGGAATTCGCGCTCCGGGTCGGATGCGATGATGAAGTGGTGGTGGTGTCACCCGGTGACGCCCAGCCGCTGAGCGATCTTCCGGTAGTAGACGCATCCGGGACCGAGTTGGCACGGGTGCTTCGCTCCGAGATCACCCACGCCCTGGCGGCGGCGACTGTACCGAGTGATCCCGGCGCCGGCACCCCGAGCGCCGCGCTGGTGGTACCGCTCCGGGTTGCCGGTCGCGTGCTCGGCACCATGACCCTCGTCGCCACGGGCGAGACCTCATTCGGCCCGGCCGATGTGGTGCTGGCCCAGCAACTGGCCGACATCGCCGCGCCCCATCTGGAACTCTACCGCCGGGCGGCGCTGTCGAGCGGACCTTCGGGCAGCCGGCGGCGTATTGGACGGTAGGAGAGTGCGCAGGTCGCAGGTCGCAGTGCGCAGGGAGCAGAAGACAGGTGGACAGTCTTGCGCCGCGAGCTAGCCTCCTGCGTCCCACGCCCTACGTCCCACGCGATTCAGCCGTCCGTCCACCAATGATGACGCGGTAGGCAGAGCCATGGGAGTCTTGGCTAGAGAGTCTTGCTGGTATATGAGCTTTCGGGTCCGTAGAAAGAATAAACACTAGGCAGGATCGTGCCAAGAGCATAAAAACGCATGAGGACGGTCGCTGTCTCGGGCACTAGGTGTTAAGGCGGTAACGGGCGGTAAGGAACTTGACAACATGCGGCTCACACAAGACGCTCGCCGCCCTCGCCGCCCTCGCCGCCCTCGCCGCCCTCGCCTGCCGCGAGCGGCACCACCTGCGGCGCCCCGGCGTCCGGTCCTGGTCCCGGATGCTCCACGATCGCCACTGGCCACCGGTAGACCCGGCCGATGGTGTCTGCCTCGACCACCTCGATGGGAGTTCCCGCGGCTGCCGGCCGGCCGTGATCGAGCAGCAACACCTGGGTGGCGTAGCGTGCCGCCAGGTTGATGTTGTGGGTGGCGATCACCACCGTCTTGCCGTCACGGAGAGCCAACTGGGCCAATAGTTCGAACATGGCCATTTCGTGGTGGATATCGAGAGCGGCGGTGGGCTCGTCCAATACCAGGGTGTCGGGTTCCTGGGCCAACGCGCGTGCCACCCGGGCCCGTTGTCGCTCGCCGCCCGACAGTGTGCCCAACGGACGCTCCGCCAACTCGACGATCTCACAGCGGTGCAACGCTCGGTCGATGGCCTGGCGATCGGCTGGCGCTTCGGACCGCCAGGGACCCATGTGGGGGTAGCGTCCCATCGACACCAGTTGGCGCACCGTAAGAGGAAAGGTGATCTGCTCGAGTTGCGGCACCACGCCTACGTGTCGCGCATAGTCGCGACGGGGCCACCGGCCGACGGCCATGTCTCGGTACAGCACCGTGCCGGCTGTGGGGGTGAGCGCACCCAGCAGCAGCTTGAACAGCCTCGACTTGCCCGAACCGGTGGGCCCCACCCGAGTGAACCCCGGTCCGGGGGGACCAGCTTCGGG
>CAJVYZ010000470.1 GCA_913009915.1 uncultured Gemmatimonadota bacterium
GTGGGCGGGGGGGGAGTGCCGGGCGGAGGCCCGGGCTGTCGCCCGGCAGGGTGTGGCCGAGGGTGTCGGGGGCGGCCCCGAGCGACACGGCCGTTGCCGTCTCCGTCCCGGGTATGAAGGCCGGACTGGGGAAGCTCTGCAGATCGACGAGGACCACGGCGATGCCGTTGATGATGGTGTCGCGGAGCGCTCCTGGGGCCGGCGCCAGGTAGGTCACCGACTGGGCCAGATACACCAGCCGGGTTTCGCTCAGCCAGTGCAGGTCGCCGATACCACTGATTCCGATTCCGTCGACGCCCAGCGGCAACGTGTGGACGACCGTGAAGTCCTGTGGGTCGGCCAGCGGGGCGACCCTGAGTTGGATGACGTTGGGCGACTCCCTTAGCGGGGTCGACTGGGCGTAGCTGTATGCCAGCCGACCGCCGGCCGACACCGCGGACGGCCCGTACGCTTCCGTCGAATCGAGATGGCCCACGCTTGTGTTGCAGATCTCGGTACGGCGGGTGCCGCCGTCCGGCGGGAGGGTCGCCAGGCAACGGTCGCGGTTATCGACCGGGCTCGATTCGTAGGTGTAGAGAATGCCTGAGCCGTCCGGCAGCCAGCTGGGGCGCAGGTCTTGGAGGAAGTTGTGGGTGATTTGTGCGGGACTGCCCGGCGTGAGCGGTCCCTCGTTCCGCTCCGGAGTGGAACTGAATGGTTCGGCGTGGCCGCAGGCGGCCAGGAGGACAGCGGCAAGGGCGATACGCGAGGCGGATGAGCGCATGCGAACCGGTGGCGGTTGGACGGAGGACGGAGGACGATGGACGGAACGCTGGGTCAGGATTCCGTCCTCTAGGGGACGTTCAGGGATCCGCGGCGCCCACAAGGGATCAGCGGCCGGGGCGGGGGAAGACGACGACACTCTCATTTCCTTGCGGTCCCACGGCGGCGACTCCGAACAGGTAATTGTCGATCACGATGTTCTCGAGGGTCACCGCTGTGGTGTCTCCAACCCACCGGTCGTGGGTCCACTGGGGCGCGGTCGTCTCGCGCCAGTACACCCGGTAGCCTTCGGGGGCGGCCCCTGACCACCGGAGTGAGGTGGAGGGGCGCACCGCTCCCTGAATGCGGACACTGTCGGGCGGGGGTGGCGCCCACGCCAGGGAGGCCATTGTGGCCACGTTGGCGGCCACGATCCGGGCGGCATAGTCGAAGTCGACCGCGTCGGGGATGTCGCCGTAGGCGATGCCGTCCTCGGTGCGGATGTCCTGGTGCTGCCGGGTATAGTTTTCGTGCATTTCGGTCAGCCGGACGGCGGGGAAGCCGAGGTCGTTGAACCGGCGGTGGTCTCCGCCGCGGCCGAAACGGTCCAGGCGGTAGATCATGACGGCGTCGATGTGCGGCAAGTAGAGGCCCGTGATGCGGTCGACGTAACGAGCCAACTGACGCGAAATGCCGTCTACCTCACCGCCGGTGAAGCGGCGCCGTTGACGTTCCTGTTCCGTCTCGGTCTGCGGCGTCGGTTCGGAAAACACCCGGAAGGCCGTGTTGTCGACCACGCCATCCTGGCCGGCGATGTTACCGATGATGTCGTTGTTGAGCACCGCCTCGACGATCCAGCCTTCGCGCTGAGCGCGTTGTGCCAGCTGGCGACCGCCGTAGAGGCCCTGTTCTTCGCCCGCGAGCGGGGCGTACACCAGTGTCTTGGCAAAGCGATACCGCGACAGCAACCGGGCGGCTTCCAAGGTGGCGGCGGTGCCACTGGCGTCGTCGTTGGCTCCGGGCGCGTCACTGGTGGTATCCATGGCATCCGATACCCGCGAATCGTAGTGCCCGGTGATCAGGATGTATCGGTCCGGGTAAGTGGTGCCCCGCTGCAGCGCCACCACGTTTACGATGTTGACGTCTTCCGGTATGCGGCCCTGTTCGGAGCCCTCGACGATGCCTTCGTCGAAGAATACTTCCAGGCAGCCGCCGCATGCCTGTCCCACGGCGTCGAATTCACCCTTGAGCCAGCGCCGGGCGGCGCCGATGCCGCGGGTAGGGGACAGTGTATCCGACAGCGTGTGCCGGGTACCGAAGCCGGCCAGGGTCCGGATAGTGTGTTCGATGCGCTCGGCCGACACGTCGGCTACCAGCTCGGATATTCGCGGGTCGGTTGCCGGCGGTGGCGCACTTTGACCTGCGACCAGCGCGGGATGGGCCGCCATGACAACGAGAATTGTTGGTAGAAAGGGTCTCATGGTTCCGAGGGTTGATGCTGATCGATGATGGCGAGGGAATATGCTTTGAGTTACTTGCCGGGTGAGGCTCTGGCAAGGGGGGCCGCGGTGGGTAGCTTTGGCTGTGGGCTGGACTGGGGAGCTCGCCCTCATCGTAGGCAACTTTATCTTGGGGTCAGATGGTACGATTCTTCGTTCTTGCGTCGTTGACGTTGGTCATCGGAGCTGCGGTCTTCACTGCGCGCCAACGAGACGGAGCTGACCCGTGCGATGATCCCGCGCCCGGTGCGTTGTCGCCCAGCCGGGATCTCTACTGCATCGAGCTGGTGGCCGCGCCGCGATTCGAAGCGACCAGCGGCCGCGTCGGGCTCCGGTTTGCCGATTCGCCCTTTACCCACTCGGTGACGGTCGACGGGCGATCGCGATTCGACGCGGAAATCACCTTGGAAGGCCTGCCGCCGGTTGGGTCGCTCGGTGCCTTCACCCACTATGTGGCCTGGGTGGCGACTCCGGTCCTGTTCCCCATCCGCAAGCTGGGTGTGGTCGGCAACGGAACCACGTTGCTGGGGCCGATCGACTACAACAAGTTCGTCGTTCTCATCACGGCGGAACCGTCAGATACCACGGAAGACTGGAGCGGACCGATCGTGCTCCGTGGCCAATCGGCCAGCACGCGAATGCTGCCACCGGATATTCAGGAGTTCTCCCTCGGCGAGGGCGGCATCTGGGGTGACACCGGCGCGGTGTCGGATGAAGCAGGCGCCGCATGGAGTCCTCCGCCCGTGCCCGAGATCGGAAGAGCGTCGTGTAGGGAAAGAGTGTAGATCTCGGTGGTCGCCGTATCATTAAAAAAAAAAAACAACAAACAACAAATAAAAAAAAAAAAAACACACCAACAAAAACCTCAACCAGATGTACCGTATACTACGTGAGTTGAGATTCTATTCATCGCCAC
>CAJVYZ010000471.1 GCA_913009915.1 uncultured Gemmatimonadota bacterium
GGTGTGTGTCGGCAGATGTAGAAATAGAGTTAGTGCTATCTGGTGTGGTATGTTGATGGATGTTTTATTGGTTTTTTTGTTTTTTTTTTCAAGCAGAAGACGGCATACGAGATATATCAGTGTGACTGGAGTTCAGACGTGTGCTCTTCCGATCTTGGCATTTTATGAAGAATGGTATGGATGGGATCAAACTTGTTTGCGCTGTGGAAGGCGCTGGATAGATGGGGAATGGATGCGTTTACCATTTATCCGAAATGCCAGGGGGAGCAGCATTGAAACAGCCCGGGGAAGATGGCGTCGTAGATCGGAAGAGCGTCGTGTAGGGAAAGAGTGTAGATCTCGGTGGTCGCCGTATCATTAAAAAAAAAAAGAGAAAACGTGACAGCAGAAGCACTAGCGGAGTAAGGAGGCATGCGAGGGGAACACGCAGTCGACGAACATTTCGGTACCCACGGCCTGGAGGCCGAGCCATTGTCCCAGGAGCCCGACGACGAAACCACCGTCCGGCCCTTTGCCGAGGGAGACGCCTACCAGGACGAGCTACCGGAGGTGCCGCTGACCAGGAAGGGCCCCGACCCCGCCCGGATGTTGCGGCGGGCGCGCCGGGCGGCCCGGGGCGGCAGGAAGGGCGATGCGGTGCAGGCCTATCGCGACCTCCTGGAGGTGGCCGATGACAATATCGAGGGCCGGCTGGAGATGGCCCGGCTGTTGGAAGCGGGCGAGGACACCAGCGGCGCCATGACCCATCTCGACCGCGCCGTCGAACTGGCCCCCACCAGAGCGGACGTGCTGACCGAACGGGGTGGCCTCAAGGTCCGGCTCAAACAGTACCTGGCGGCAGTCGCCGATCTGGACCAAGCCCTCATGCTCGACGCGGGGTACGCCCCGGCACATTTCCACCGGGGTATGGTGCTCCTGAGAACAGGCCGGAACGCGGGCGCCACCGTTAGCTTCCGGACCACGCTGTCCCATCAAGCCGACTATCCCCAGGCTCGCTACTACCTGGGCGAGGCCCTCAACCTCATGGGAGAATTCGACAGCGCCATCGCCACACTGGAGCAGGCCATCGAGTCCGACCCCACCGACCCGAGGGCCTACCGGCTGCTGGGCCGGGTGCTAGACCGCTGCAGCCGTCCGGAAGAAGCGATGCTCCTGTACCAGAAGGCCCGTGAGGTCGCCCACCTTTGATCCGTGTCATCATCGATGATCTGGCCTTTCTCGAGGTCGACGCCGTGGTGCGTCCCGCCGATCAGGTGCTGGAACCCGCCTCCAGTTCGGCCGCACGCATGGACCACATGGCCGGGGAAGAGTTTCTCCGGCAACGCCGAGTGTCGTCCCCGTTGGAGGTGGGATCGGCGGTCGTCACCGGGAGCGGCGAGCTGGCGGCGGGGTACGTCATTCACATGGTCATCAAGGGCGCCGAGATCAACGCCGGCCGCGACACGGTCGAGCGGGCTCTCCAATCGGCCTGGCACCGCGCCAACGAGTGGCAGCTGGCTTGCGTCGCAACCCCGCTCGTGGGAGCCGGGGTGGGCCAACTGACGCTCGAGGATGCCGCCGCACTCCTCAAGCACTCGCTGGCCACGCGGCCTCAGACGGCCTATCCCTCGGAAGTCCAGGTGGTGCTCGATCGTGAACACGACCGCGACCTGGTAACAGGCATCCTGGAACAGGCAGCCGTATGAGCCGGCGACGCTTCACCCTCGTGGCGGTAACCATGTGGCTAGTCGCCATGGGCTGGCTGGTCCGGCGGGAATATCTGATGCCCGAGGCGGCACTACTGCTCGACGCCGGTCTGAGCATCCCGCCGGGTGCGACGTTCTTTGCCGTGTCGCTGGGCGACCGCCAGATCGGTACTGCGTCGATCACCGCCGACACGCTGGTCGACGGCGTACGAGTGGTGACCCGCTACGACCTCGATGTCCCGTTCGCCGAGGGGCCGATTCACCTCGTGTCGGTCACCAACGCCGTCTATTCACGCGATCTCCGCCTACAGCGCTTTGCCCGCCGCTCGTCGGGTGACTTCCCGCCGTCGGTGCTCGAGGGTGTGGTCGACGGCGACAGCCTGCTCACTCTCCGGATGGGCGCGCCCGAATCTGCCCCGGACCAGACCGTCAGACAGCCGACCGGCGGCCAACTGTTGTTGCCGTCGGGCGTTCCGCTCCGGGTGGCGTTGACCGGCAAACTCCGCGTCGGCAGCACCGTCGAAACGCGGGTGGTCGATCCGGCGACACTCACGCTCAGGACCGAACGGGCCACCATCGTGGCCGATTCGGTATTCGTGGTGCCCGACAGCGCCGATCTCGACATTGTCACCAACCGCTGGGTCCCGGCGACGTACGATACCATCACCGCCTATCGGTTCGATCACACGGCGTTCGGCCTGCCGATGCACACGTGGGTGGACCAGACCGGCTATGTCATCTACGTAACCACACCATTGGGCTTCACCCTCGAACGCTCGGCGTTCGAATTGGTGAGCGGCAACTACCGGCGGGCGGGGCGACGTACCGAAAGGGCCGCACCGGGGTCACCCAGCCGGGGGATCACCGCTGTCTCGGCCAACCGGCGCGTGGTGGAACGGATGACGACGCTGCTGGAAGGTGGGCCGGCGGCCGGCGATTCCCTTGCCTGGGCCGCGCTCGACCTCGATACCCCGTGGCAACACAGCGTGGCAGACACCGTGTTCACCTCGCGCCGTTCCCAGTTCGGCGAGGCGACCCTACTCGTCGACTACCGGATTCCCTACACCGATGACGACGCCTGGCGCCAATTGGACCCCGGCGCCTACGACGGCGAGGATCCGCGGGTTGGCGCCCAGGCCCGGCGCATCATCGCCGCCCTGCCGCCCTACGTCTCGGCCGTCGGCGTGTTCGTCAATGCGCGGGCCTCGACGGTGGTGGGCACCGCCATCAAGACCGGCCTCAGTGAGGTTCAACTGCACGGCGACGAGACGCCGGCCTTCATCGCCAAGCTGGCCGGCCTTCGCGTGACCAAGGCCCTGCGCGTGCGGGATCGAGCATTCGTGGACGCGGCCACCGCCTTCGCCCGTGCGGGGGTTCAGGCGATTCTGCTCGACGCCTATTCCACGCGATTGCGCGGCGGGACCGGCAAGTGTTTCGATTGGGATCTCATCACCGGCGT
>CAJVYZ010000472.1 GCA_913009915.1 uncultured Gemmatimonadota bacterium
TGTCCGCCGAGGAAATCCTGGCGGACTTCATGGATCGCTACGGCGATGACATCCTCATGGCGCCCAAGCCCGAGGGCTTCAACCTGGCCGGCTACCTGGTGCCGGGTGCCCTGATCACGCTGGTGGGCGTGGGGTTGACCTGGGCGTTGTATCGCCGGCAGACGACGGCGAGGGCAGCGGGGGCGGCGGGGGCTGGAGGCCCGATCGGTGAGGGAATCGAGGCGACGCCTGAAGAACTGGAGCGGTTGCAGGTGGCCATCCGGGAGAGCGACCAGTGATGGCCGTCGAGGTTGTTCTGTCGCTGGCCTTGGCGGGTGGGGCGCTGTGGTTGGTGCTGAATCCGTTGTTCAGGCCCGGGTCTATCGCGCCGGATGTGTACGAACCTCCTGACCCGACGGAGACCCGCAAGGGGGCCGCGGTGGCCGCGCTCAAGGAGATCGCGTTCGACCGGGAAACGGGCAAGTTGTCGGAAGGTGATTACGCGGAGCTTTACGCCCGCTACAGCACCGAGGCCATCGAAGCGATGCGGGCAGAGGACGTGGTTTCGGCGGCTGCGCCCGCCCCAGTCTCCGCCTCCATGGGGACCGACGAGGCCATCGAGGCCATGGTGGCCGCCGATGTTCTGACGCTGGAGGCAACTGCAGGTGGCGTCGCTGAGGCGCCGACCTGTCCTACTTGCGGCCCGCGTCCCGAGACGGATGCGGTGTTCTGTTCCCAGTGCGGCAAGCTGTTGCCGCATCCGGCTCAGTGCACCGGGTGCCACGCCCCGCTCGAGCCGGGCGGGAAGTTCTGCGGGCGGTGTGGGACGGCTGTGGGCGGAGTGATGCTCTAAACGGGGTAGCAGGGCGGTCATCTCGAGCGCAGGCTCAGTGCACCAACGTGGTTCCGGGGACGGCCGCCGCCGGTCCTTGCCGGGTTTGCCTGGGCTCGGTACCCTGTCCTCATGTCAAACGAGCACTGCGACCGCCTCCCGGGTGGTGGGACGAGCCTGGCGGACTATTTCGGCGACATCGACATTTATCTGTTCGACCAACTGCTCCGCGGTCGCATTACTTCCGGCATGCGGGTGCTCGATGCCGGCTGTGGGCGGGGACGGAACCTGGTCTACCTGCTGCGAGCTGGGTTCGACGTCTACGGGGTCGACGCGGATCGCGATGCCATCGATGCCGTCCGCCAGGTGGCCAAGCGCTTGGCTCCGGCGCTTCCCCCAGACCACTTCCTGGTCGAACGGCTTCCCACGCTCTCGTTTTCCGACCGGGCGTTCGACGCGGTCATTGCCAACGCCGTGCTGCATTTCTCGGCCGACGAAGCCGAATTCCTCGCCATGCTCGCTGAGCTGTGGCGGGTGCTGGAGCCGGGCGGTGTGTTATTCGCGCGCTTGGCGTCCTCGATCGGACTGGAAGACCGCATCCGTCCGCTGGGCGGCAGGCGGTACGGCCTGCCAGACGGCACCGACCGATTTCTGGTGGACGAGCCGTTCCTCCTCAGCGCAGCCGCCGATCTCGAGGCCACGCTGCTCGACCCGATCAAGACCGTCAACGTGCAGGGACAGCGCTGCATGACCACTTGGTGTATCCGGAAAAGCTCCTGACCGGCGCGATCGCCGTTCTTCGGAGGTGACCATCAGCTACCACCGACCCATCGAGTCCGGACGGGCATATGTGGCCCGACTCAGGGCTCTGCGCGTGTCGCTGATCATTATCGGCTTGTTGTTCGCGTTCGGTCTGACCGGCATGATGATCTTCGTGCCGGCCTTCTGGGCCTGGCAGCCACGGCAGCCCGAATACGAACAGATGATCATCGGCTTCTACGCGGTGCTGGGCCTGTTCCTGTTGCGTGCGGCAGGCAATCCATTGCAACATCGTAGCTTGATCTGGTTTACCGTGTGGTCGAGCATCGTCCACGCGGCCGTCATGGCCGTCCACGCCATCCGAGACCCGGCGGAACGCGCCCACCTGGCGGGGGATGTGGCGGCGTTGCTGCTGGTGGCGATCGTGCTCGCGGCCCTGATTCCCAAATTGGGAGGGGCGTGGCGCTTGTAGCCACGTCAGGATTCCTCACTCACCTGGAGACTGAGCAATGGATGAGACCACTCGTCTGAAATATCTCAGCATGGCCCTCGTCGTTTTCGGGCTCATTTTCCTGTTCGGCGTGTTCCTGATGATGACGATCTGGCCCGCTGGATGGGCCTGGGAACCGCGGCACGCAGAATACGAACAGATGATCGTGGGCGTCTATGCCGTATTGGGGATCTTTCTCCTGCGGGCGTCGCGCGATCCGCTCCGGCACTTGAGCCTGATATGGTTCACGGCCTGGTCGAGTGGGGTACACGCAGCGATCATGCTGGTCCACGCTCTCCGGGATCCCGCGGAGAAGGCCAATCTGCTCGGTGACATCCCGGCACTGTTCCTGGTGGCGATCGTGCTCATGGTTCTGACCCCGCGATCGAGCTCGGCCGGATCGTATACTTGAACGTCGAACCGGTCACGCTCCGGGCCGCCCGCTAGCCTTGCGTTGGTGGACTCGAGGGCGCTAGGTTCGCCGACAATATCGGTCGGGCATGGGCCCGGTCCCAAGTGGTCTGTTTACATCGAGTCAGGGGGAACCATGCCGCGAGTCTCACACGTCATGTTGTCGATCACCGCCGTCGCCGTCGCGTTCGCGGTCCAGCCGGTCCAGGCCCAGGAAGCCGAACCGACCCCCGCCTTCAACGATCCCGCCGCTCTGGCGGTGCTGCCGATAGCCGAGGCCGATCGTGCCGGCGCCACGATCCTGGGATATGAGGACGGAGGGCTGGTAACGCTCCGCGAAAGCGACGGCGCTTTCATTTGCATGGCCGACAACCCGTCGACGGACGGGTTCAAGGTGCTGTGCTACCACAAGTCGCTGGCGCCCTACATGGAGCGGGGGAGGGAATTGCGGGTCGGGGGCATCACCGGCAAGGCCAACATGGAGCAGCGCTGGGAAGAAATCGAGGCCGGCGAGTTGGACAAGATCGGAAGAGCACACGTCTGAACTCCAGTCACACTGATATATCTCGTATGCCGTCTTCTGCTTGAAAAAAAAAAAACACCAATTGCCCTCACCACACTCTCATTACTCGAACACGCGACCCACTTTTAGTGTGCTCCCCCGTTTCCTC
>CAJVYZ010000473.1 GCA_913009915.1 uncultured Gemmatimonadota bacterium
ATACATAAAGAAGCGAAAAGCTGCCATCCGTAAGGAGCTGGCGGAACTTGAAGCTGCCGAGCGGATATATCTGCAAAGCGGCGTTGCTAGTGGTGACGCAATGCTTCCGCTTCAATTGGGTGAGCCGGTTTTGAGGCCCACGATCAAGGAGGGCATTATCAGACTGCTTGAGGAAGCCCACCCAATGGGCCTCACTGCACTTGAAATTCTCGACCGATTGAACCGCCGATGGTGGCGTGGAGAGTTGCAGCGAACCTCGCTGTCGCCTCAGATCACGCGCCTTAAGAAGGCCGGGAAGGTTACAAGCGAGCGGGGAACTTGGAAGCTTCCTAATGGCGATGACGCCCCATTAGAGGAATCCGATGGAGCATCATAACTTGTGGAGGGATGGCCGAGTGGTTTAACGCGCCGGGTTTACACTCCGGCAGACCCTTCAGGTGTTGAGTCGAACAGAGTCTCGCAGGTTCGAATCCCGTCCCCTCTGTACTTTTGGGGCTGTCCTAGCTAAGGTCGTGTCTGTCTGAAATTAATCCATAGTTTCAATTGGTTAAGGAGTGCTCGGTGATCGCCTCCGTTGAACCGCTATTCGCACTCCTTCAGGAACAGGTAAAAACTCTGTTTGGGGACGCCATTGAAGCGCCGCAGATGCCGTTTCGCCTGGTTCCAGAAAGTCTCGATCCCGTTGATCTGATTGCGCTCCTCGACGAAGCAATACGGGCGGTTCGAAATGATTGATGGCGGACTATCGTAAAGTGAATGAACGGGTGTCCTAATTAGGACAGCACCGACCTCCGGCAGCCATGTCGCTAACACGCGATATGTCCGGTCTATGTAACACGTGATCTGTCCGGTTTTAGGGTTACCCCTTGAGGGGGGGATCTCATGAGACGGACGGAAGTGTTGCAAGGGCTGAGAATGATGAAGTTCGAGGAGGTTTACGAGCGGACGGGGCGAGGTCGGTTGAGTCAAGGGGAGGCGGCGGAGATTCTGGGGGTAAGCGAGCGGACATTTCGGCGCTGGCGGGACCGGTTTGAGGTGGCGGGGGCGACGGGGCTGTATGACCGCCGTCTGGGCAAGGTTTCGGGGCGGCGGGTTTCGGTGGACAGGGTGATGGCGGCGTTGGCGCTATTCGACACGCGCTACTGGGACTTCACGGCCAAGCATTTCCACGAGAAGCTGGTGGAGGAGCACGGGTTCACGCAGAGCTACAACTGGGTGCGTCTGACGTTGCAGGCGCATGGCCGCAAGGCCAAGGCGCCGCGCCGTGGCGCGCATCGGCGCAAGCGGCCGCGTCGGGCGTTGCCCGGCATGATGCTGCACCAGGATGGCTCCAGCCATGAGTGGGTGCCGGGGCAGTGGTGGGACCTGATCGTCACCATGGACGACGCCACCAGCGATATCCTGTCGGCCTTCTTCGTCGAGGAGGAAGGCACGATGAGCACGTTCCGTGGGCTTTTGGAAGTCATCTCGGCCAACGGCCTGTTCTGCGCCCTTTACGCCGACCGGGGCAGCCACTACTGGCATACGCCGGCGGCCGGCGGCAAGGTGGATCGGGACAATCCCACTCAGGTGGGGCGGGCGCTCAAGCAGCTCGGCGTCGCGCTGATCCCGGCCTACTCACCCGAGGCGCGGGGGCGCTCGGAGCGCATGTTCGGCACGCTCCAGAAGCGGCTGCCGCAGGAGCTCCGGCTTAATGGCATCACCACCATGGAGGAGGCCAACCGCTTCTTGCGCGAGGACTACCTGCCGCGTCACAACGCCCGCTTCACGGTGCCGCCCGAGGGCGAGGGCTCGGCCTTCGTGCCCTTCGCCGGCAGCCTCGAGGACGTCCTTTGCATCCAGGAGGAGCGGGTCGTCGCGGGCGACAATACGGTGCGCTACAAAAACCGCATCCTTCAGATCCCCGAGGACCGGCACCGCCATCACTACGTCAAAGCCCGCGTCAGAGTCTGCGAATATCCGGACGGGCGGCTCGCCGTCTTCCACGGTCCTCGCCGCTTGGCGACCTACGGGGCCGACGGGAGACAGGAGCAGGAAAAGGGAAAGCAGGCCGCGTGAAACGCTTCGGCGCGGCCACAGCCTGTGGATTTGATGGACAACGCTAACGCGTTGCCCACAACCCCACAGGCTCAACGACCACAACAGAAGCGGTCAATTGATGTGGTACATAAACCGGCCAATTTAAAATGTTATCTACAGACCCTGCTGTCGTTTCGCCTTCGCCGGTCGAAACAATCTCGGGGTGGCGAAATCGACGGCGCGCCGCGTGGCCTGGAGCCTCGGGGCGTGGCGGACAATCGTCGCAACACTCATCACGGTAACAGGACAGACAGATGACCGAACCCGTCATTGCCCAGAAAGAACCCTATGCGGTCGAGCTCGAGGCCGGAGAGACCTATGCGTGGTGTGCGTGCGGGAGGAGCGAAAACCAGCCCTTCTGCGACGGCAGCCACAAGGAGACCACGCAATTGCCCATCGTCTTCAAGGCGGAGAAGAGCGAGACGGCCTATCTGTGTGGATGCAAGCGGTCCGGCAACGGCCAGTTCTGCGACGGCACCCACAAGACGCTCTGAACGCCGGCGTTATCCGGCCCGCGCCGCGGTGATTGCCTTCGGGTCATCCCGCGGCGCGGTCGCGCGCGGCGCGGCGACGGCGCGGGGTCGCTCGCGCGGTTTCGCTTCCATCCTCGTCGAACATCTCGGCGAGCTTCTCGGTCATGGTGCTGCCGAGCTGCTCGGCATCGACGATGGTCACGGCCCGGCGGTAATAGCGGGTGACGTCGTGGCCGATGCCGATAGCCAGGAGCTGGACCGAAGAGCGACTCTCGATCCAATCGATGACCGCGCGCAGATGGCGTTCCAGATAGTTCCCCGGGTTCACCGACAACGTCGAATCGTCGACCGGCGCGCCGTCCGAGATGACCATGAGAATACGCCGCTGCTCGGGCCGGGCGAGCAGGCGCTGATGGGCCCAGAGCAGGGCTTCGCCGTCGATGTTCTCCTTGAGAATGCCCTCGCGCAGCATGAGGCCGAGATTCTTCCGGGCCCGTCGCCAGGGCGCGTCGGCCGCCTTGTAGATGATATGCCGCAAATCATTGAGCCGGCCGGGGGTCG
>CAJVYZ010000474.1 GCA_913009915.1 uncultured Gemmatimonadota bacterium
TTATTTTTTTTTTTTTTTTTTTTAATGATACGGCGACCACCGAGATCTACACTCTTTCCCTACACGACGCTCTTCCGATCTATGCTGATGTGTGGGGGAATTAGTAGGGCGGTACAGGCGGTAGGGGCGGTAAGGGCGGTAGCTTGACAAGAAGGGTTCCATTCCTAAACTGCCCTCGCTGCCCTCGCTTTCATCATGCCATCCGAATCCCTCGGGCTACTTCGTCGGCCTGGCGTAGCTGTTTACTGGAGGCCCTGAGGGCGTGGGCAATGCCCCGCTCGCTTACCATGGCGGCGGCCATGCGGTAGCCGAGATAATAGCCGGCCCGTTCCGGAATCACTCGGCCGCCCACCAGGCGTGATGCCGGACTCATCCCGCCGGTGAGGTATCGCAGTCTGAGCCCCAGGGCGGCGCGGTCGAGATCGGGCTCGCTAGACCGCCGCAAGAACGCTTCCAATTCACGGAGGCGATGATATTGCCGCCGGGCGTACCCGAAATATTCCGCCGGATCAAACCCGGTGACCACGGCCTGGGATGCGTGGACCGCCAGGCCTTCGTTGAGCATCAGCTCGTCGAGCGCGATCCGGCTCCCGGCCTGCCACACGTCGTAGTGCCCGCCGCTGCCTTCGATCAGCTTCTTGAGGTTGCTGAGGCTCTCGGGTGAGGTGTAGCGCACCGTATGGGCCAACTCGTGCGCCACCCACAAGGGGATGAGCCGAGGGTCGAGACCCATGCCGAACGCTCCCGGATTGACGCTCCCGGTGAAGTGCTCCACGGCCACGAAGGCGACCCCGCGGCCGTGGACCACGAGCTCTCCCGCATTGGCGGCGCCGACCCCGACCATGAGGTAGGTATCGCTGGGGCGGTCGATTTCGAGAATGTCCTCGGCGCGGGCCAGGGTGTCCTCGAGCAGCGCCGTGAGGTCCACACTCTCGAGCAGCGCCATGAGGTCGGTTCGGTCTGCGGTGATGGTCCGCTCGATGACCTCTTCGCTCTGGGGGCTGTCGGGGTCGAGGACGTAGTTGTGCCAATAGGCGGTGAGAACAGACCGGTGCGCGTCGAGATAGTGCTGATACGCTGCGCGCCGATCGCGAGCCTTGAGAACGGCGAGAAACTCGGGGACGAGGTTGATGAGCACGCGACACAATACGAAATGTCGGGGTGTGAGGTCAATAGAGCTGTCGGAGGTCAGCTGTCAGCAGGTGGCTGGGAGCTGGGAGCGTCGGCGGTGGGCTAGGCGTCTTTCTTCCGCTTGGCGGACACGTCGCTGAGGAATTGTCGTTCGGCTGGCGTGAGGCTGTCCATGCCTTGGGCACTGATCTTGTCGAGTACCCGATCCATTTCGACCGTTACCGGATCTTTCTGGGCGCGGCGTCTGGGTCGCGGCTTTGGTGTCTGCTCACCGACGGCCTCGGCTGGCTGGGGACGACTCACCAGGACGCGTTCGCGGGTAATGCCTCGAGGAATCGGAACCGGCCGGGAATAGCTCTGGACGCGCATGTAGAGGAACCCGACCAACGCGCCGCCCAGGTGGGCCCAGTGTGCCACCATGGAGTTGGCGCCTAGCATGGCGGCAAGGAAGTCCAGGGTGATGATCGCGATGACGATGTAGCGCGTCTTGATGGGCACCGGCAACGGGAAGATGATCATCTCCGCGTCCGGCCAATACATGGTGTAGGCCACGCCGACCCCCAAGACGGCAGCCGAGGCACCCACGAACGGGGCCACCGGTACACCGACGGCCGACACCAACAAGGAGAGCAGTGGTCCACCCAGGCCGCAGTACAGGTAAAATAAGAGAAACACCCGGCTTCCCATGCGTTCCTCGAGGGGGGTGCCCCAGAAGAACAACAACAGCATGTTGACTGCCAGATGCCACAGGCTGCCGTGGACGAACATGTAGCTGAGGTAGGTCCAGGGCTCGGCGAACGGCTGCTGGGGGTCGAATGCCAGAGACCCGGCCAGGGCCGGGGTGAGGGTCATGAGCAGGAGCAGCACCACAGCATTGGCGATGATCAGTCGCCAGACCCAAGGGGTCATGCTGTGGTATGGTAGCCGGCTCATGTGATGCTCCTCTAAGGACTTACAACGCGGGCCCCGGCCAGGAAAGTTCCCCACCCTCCGGCACCACCGCCAAGCTGCAGACCCGCTCACACAGGTCTGCAAAGTCAATGCCGGACGCCCCGGCTGACTGCGGCAGGAGGCTGGTGGCCGTCAAGCCCGGGAGGGTGTTCGCTTCTAAACAGACAAGCTGACCGGTGGGTGTCAAGCGAAAATCAACGCGGCTGTAGCCGCCTAGTTTGAGCGTCTGGTGGGCGGTCAGGGCCAGCCGCCGCACATCGTCGCGCACCCGGTCATCGAGATTGGCTGGGAAGATCTCTTGTGACATGCCGGGAGTGTACTTGCATTGGTAGTCGAAGATCCGGTGTTGGGGTATGATCTCTCCCACCGAGAGTGCTTCCCCGCCGAGGATGCCCACGGTGACTTCCCGGCCCGGTACGTACGTTTCGATCATGACTTCGTCATCGAAGCGTGCGGCCTCGTCGATGGCGGCTGCCAGGCCGGCGGGTTCTTCAACCAGGGAGAGCCCCACGGTCGACCCCTGTTTCGACGGTTTGACGATGACGGGCCAGCCGAGTTGCCGGTCCACCTCGGCCCGGGTGGACGGGGCCATCAGCCAGTCGGCGGTGTCCACCCCGGCATGGCGGAACAGTTGCTTGGACAAATCCTTGTCCATCGCCACCGCGCTCGCCAGCGGACCACTCCCGGTGTAGGGTGTGCCCAGTACCTCCAGCAGGGCCTGGAGCGTACCGTCTTCGCCCCAGCCACCGTGGAGAGCGAGGAACAGGACATCGGCCTCGCGTACCGCAGTGGATTGTGCCAACTCCGTCAGCAGGAAGTCTCGCTCATGAACCCGGAGGCTGTCGGGTGTCGGTGGTTCGACGCTCACGGCTTGGCTCAGGAACGCCGGTTCATCCTCGGGCGAGACGTCACCTCAGATCGGAAGAGCGTCGTGTAGGGAAAGAGTGTAGATCTCGGTGGTCGCCGTATCATTAAAAAAAAAAACGAAGCTCACTCAGAGTCCTGCTATCACTCCCCGCACTCTCTTAC
>CAJVYZ010000475.1 GCA_913009915.1 uncultured Gemmatimonadota bacterium
GGCGGTCAGCGGAGAGGTCGCATCTACGGTGCGGAACCACTTCTCGCTCCAGCGCAACGCTCTCTCGGACCGCTGTTGCTCCGAAAGTTGGCGGTCCAAAAGCACAATTGCCAGGAACGCCATAATGCTCACGACAAGCCCTGGCAGTTCGACCGCATGGCCAGTCACCGAAAGCTGCCACGATTTGCTTTCCGTTAGCAGGGTGAGGAATTGGCGGGCGGCCATCAAAGCGAATATGACGCTCAGGAAGCCGATCCGCCAGTCTCGCAGACGCCGTAGCAAAACGACGGACCACACCAGCGCTACGAGGCGAATGAGAATGGAAATGATAAGGACCAGGCTCATAACGATCGCTGTCCTCACATGATGGAGACGAAAGGGGCAGCTTACGCGCAGCAAAGCAATCGTTACGCCGATTTGAACCTTCGCCGTCAATAAACGCAAGCGATTGCCCGTACCGGATCGTGCCGGCCGGTATGCAGTGGGGAGTGGATATTTCGGAGTTGCGTCGGTGATGAGCGGTGCCGAGTCGCCTGGGACGGCAAACTTCCGGTTCTGACACATGAGGGCCAACAGCGACCCTGCTGACCATGGCTCTCATTGATGATTGTCCCATCAACTCGTACATATTTTGAGAATGCCGAGAATCCACCCATTTCGTAAGCGTCCGCTGAAACCATACTTGCCAGGTTGTGTAGGCTGGAGTTTTTCCGTGCAATTCTCCTGGGAGGCAAGTCATGGGAAGACCGTCGCACGACCTTGATGATTATTTGGAGTGGCAACAGCGACTGGAAAGCAAGAGAGAAGGCGACTTGAGCGTCGATGTCTTCTGCCTCCAGGAAGGGGTTTCTCGATCGACTTACTATCGTTGGGTCAGGCAGCTGGCCGATGGTATTCCCGAGTCGCTGAAAGAGGAACAATCCGAGCGTGAGCATGCTGAGACGGGTGAGGCGGTGTTTTTGCCGATCACGCTCAAAGCCTCCCCCGTCGAGATCGAGTTGCCCAATGGCGGTGTTGTCCGACTGCCGTTGGGTGTCGGCCAGGCGGTGTTGGTGGAAGTCATTCGTGCCGCCGGTGCGTTGCGGCCCTGGAAGGCGCCGAAATCATGACGAATTTCTCAGACGTGCGGATCTTCTTCTGCACGACGCCCACGAGGATGAACTACAGCTTCGACCACTTGATGGGGCAGGCAGAAGCGATCTTCAATCAAGACCCCTTGTCGGGACACTTGTTCCTATTCCTCAACAGGAGTCGTGATCGCGTCAAGATCCTCTTTTGGGATCGTGACGGGTTCTGCATTTTCTACAAGCGGTTGGAGGCCGGCACGTTTCAGCTCCCGGAATTCGAAAGCGATCAGCAAGGTATCGAACTGACCTATTCCCAACTGACGAATTTGCTGGGCGGCCTCGATCTGAAGAGCGGACGCCGACGAAGGCGGTATCGTCGAGTTCGTTAACTCTTTCGAAATTCTTTCGACATTGTTTCGGCAATGATCTTTCATGATTGAAAAGAGTTGGTAAAACAGTTTACGTTATGGATGACGTCGACTTTCTTCCAACCGACTTAACCGAATGCCATCGCCTGCTGGTCGCTGCCTACAAGCAGAGCGTGCAGCTTCAGCGGCGCGCCGAGAATGTCGAACAACGTGCGATAGAATCAGAGCAGCGCATCGCGGAACTCGACCGCGTGTTGGATGCGACCTCTGCCTCGTTCCAGGAGCTTCGACAAGAGCACGCCTCGGCGCTGGAGGAACTCGCCTGGTACAAGCGTTGGGTGCATGGCCGTCGGCGGGAACGGATCGTCGAGGGGGAAGGCCAAAAGCATTTGTTCGATTTGGTCCCGCCCGACGATACAGAAGTTCTCACCCCTGCCGGAGAGCCTCCTCAACAGATCACCGGACATACTCGACGTCGGCGGCGAGAACTTGATCTTTCCCGTCTGCTGCACCATCGGCACGAACTGGACCTGCCGCTTGAAGAAAAAACCTGCAGTTGTTGCGGACGTGCAAAGGACCGCATCGGCGAAGACGTGACAAAGATCCTCGAACATGTGCCGTCGAAGCTGGAAGTGCACGAGCATGTGCGCCCCAAGTATGCTTGCCGCTATTGCAAGAACGGCGTGTCGAGTCCGCCGCCCCCACAACGACCGATTGCACGAGGCATCGCCGGTCCCGGTCTGATTGCCCAGATCGTCGTCAGCAAGTTCGGCGATCATCTGCCGCTGTATCGCTTGGAAGACATTTTTGTGCGGCACGGACTGCACTTGGCACGCAGCACATTGTGCGATTGGGTGTCGGCTGCGGCAGAGTTGTTTCTGCCGCTTTACGAATTGCAACGACGGTTGGCGATTGAGTCTGCGGTGATGTGGACCGACGACACGCCGGTGAACGTGCTCACCGGTGGAGAAGAAGGAAGCCGCCAAGGCCGTTTCTGGACTTACATCGGAGACGACGCGCATCCCTATTCGGTCTACGACTTCACAATGAGCCGTGGCCGCGACGGTCCGCAGCAATTCCTAAAGAACTTCCGCGGCTACCTGCATGCAGACGCTTATGCCGGCTACGACGCCATCTTTTTGGGATCAGACAGCAAGATTATCGAAGTGGCCTGTTGGGCGCATGCGCGGCGGAAGTTCTTCGATGCGCGCAAGAACTATCCGCGCGAAGCGCATCAAGTGCTGGAGTGGATCGGACAATTGTATGACATCGAAGATCGAGCACGCGAGCTGCCGGCCGAAGCGCGATGCAAAGTACGTTGCGCCGAAGCCAATCCCGTGCTGGATCAGCTCGAAGTCTATCTCGCGAAGCTTGCATTCAGCGTGCTTCCCAAAAGCGCTCTGGCCAAGGCCGTCACTTATGCCCGTAACCAATGGGACGCGTTACGATGCTACACCACCGACGGCCGACTGACGATCGATAACAACGTCTCCGAACGAACGCTTCGCCACCAAGCCATCGGACGCAAGAATTGGTTATTCCTGGGGAGCAAGAATGCCGGACCTCGGGCAGCGGTGTTGTACACCATATTGTCCGGCGCGAAACGGCATCGCCTCGAACCGTGGACCTACGTCCGAGAACTCCTCATGCGACTGCACGCCGACGACGCCTGGC
>CAJVYZ010000476.1 GCA_913009915.1 uncultured Gemmatimonadota bacterium
GGTCGTGAACACTGATATAGTCTGGAGTGCGCTATGGTATTGAGTAGAGCGCGAGTGATGACGTAGAGATAGGTGGTACTATATGTCTGTTTTTTTTTTTTTAATGATACGGCGACCACCGAGATCTACACTCTTTCCCTACACGACGCTCTTCCGATCTAGACGGTCCTCATGCGCGTGCTGCACGGAACCGGGCCGGCCGGATTGGCGGGGATGGCGCCGGTGGCGGGTTCGTTGATCCGCCCCCTCCTGCCATTTCGGCGGGAAGAACTGGCGCAGTATGTGCTTGAGCGTGGCATCGAGTGGTGGGACGATCCCGCCAACCGAGAACCCCGCCATCTCCGGTCGTGGCTGCGCCACGAACTGGTGCCACAGATCGAATCGCGCTTCCCCGACCTGGCCCGGGATATGGTGGGGTTGGCTTCCCAGGCGGCCGGGAACCGCGCGGCTTGGGACGCGTTGCTCGATGTGTTACCGGAGGTGCGGTGGCGGGATGACCCAGATGGCGGCTCCGTTGCTGCTGCTGTGCTCGCTGGCTATGATTCATGTCTGGCTGGGGCCTTGGTGCAGGCCATCGCCCGGCGGCTGGGATGTCCCTTGGGATCGACGCGGGCGGCGCGGGTAGTCGAGTTCGCCGTGCGCGGCAGGAGTGGTGCGATTCTGGAACTCCCCCGCGGCTGGCGGGTGGAGATCGCCTTCGAGCGGCTCCGGTTCCTCCGCCCGGCGCCTGACCGGTCTGTTAGCCCCATCACCGTGGCGGATGTGCCGAGCGGTACCCGCCGGTGGGGGTCGTGGACGGTGACCTGGACGCCCGAGGCGGCGCCGGAGCGTCAGCAGCGGGAGGGGACGCGGGCCTGGTTCGTGCCCGGGATGCTCACCGTGAGGCCAGGGCGCGCCGGAGATAGGATTGTGCCACTGGGCGGGACCGGGCACCGATCGGTCGTCCGCTGTCTGCAAGAGGCCAAGGTGCCTCGCTCGCAGCGGGGCCATTGGCCGGTGGTAGAAGCTGAGGGTCGTGTGGTATGGATACCGGGGGTGTGTCGGTCGAATGACCTCCTCCCGGCCCAAGGAACGGAGGCGGTCCGTGTCGATGTTGGATACAGCTGACGTCACCCGCCGGACAGGCGGCCGGGCCGTCAAGTCGATCGTCTTCGACGAGAAGACCATCGCCCGGCGGGTGGCCGAGTTGGGTCGGGATATCACCGATGCGTATCCCGACGGTGACCTTCTGGTGCTGGGCCTGCTCAAGGGGAGCTTCATTTTCCTGAGCGACCTGGTCCGGCAGATCCACCGGCCGCTGCAGGTCGATTTTCTGGTTGCCACTTCCTATGGCAACGACACGGTGTCCAGCGGACGCGTGCGGCTGCTGTACGATCCGGAAACGGAATTGGCAGGAAAACACATCGTCCTGGTGGAGGACATCATCGACACAGGGACGACCCTGAAACGATTGACCGAAGTGTTGCGAGCCCGTCATCCGGGGAGCCTCGCGATCTGTACCCTGTTGGACAAGCACATTGCTCCCGAACCGCCGGAAGCCGTGCGGTTCGTGGGGTTCCCGGCCCCGCCGGCCTTCCTGGTGGGATACGGACTCGACCACGCGGAGGATTTTCGCCATCTTCCGTTCATAGCGGATTTGGAATAGCTCAATGGCAGACTTGACACCCAACCGTGGTTCCGGCCTTCCCAAGTGGGGAAATTACTCCAAGAACCTGGCCCTGTGGCTCTTGGTGATCCTGGCGGGCGTGGCCCTGTTCCAGATGATGAACAGCCAGCGGAATCCCACCCAGGTATTCTCCTACTCCGAGTTTCGGAAGCAGTTGGATGGCGGCAACGTATCCAACGTCATCGTCTACGAGGGCAAGCGTCTCGAGGGCGAGTTCCGGACCCCGGTGGTGCAGAACGACCGACCCGCCAAGGGGTTCACCGTGCTGCTGCCGGTCGCCAACAGCGAGGTGTTCTTCAAGGAACTGGAAGATGCCAACATTCCCATTGCCGCCAAGGAACCCAAGGGCGGCATCACCACCTTACTGATCGCCGCGCTTCCGTGGATCGTCATTCTGGGGCTGTGGTTCTTCCTCCTGCGGCAGATGCAGGCCGGGGGCAGCCGCGCGTTTTCCTTCGGAAAATCCAAAGCCAAGTTGCTGTCCGGCGACACGCCAAAGATCACCTTTGCCGACGTGGCAGGAGCGGACGAAGCCAAGGTAGAGCTGCAGGAGATCATCGAGTTCCTCAAGGATCCCCAGAAGTTCACCCGCCTTGGCGGACGCCTTCCCAAGGGCGCGCTCCTCATCGGCCCGCCAGGCACGGGCAAGACTCTGCTGGTCAAGGCGGTCGCCGGGGAGGCCGGTTGCCCGTTCTTCTCGATGTCGGGTTCTGATTTTGTAGAGATGTTCGTCGGCGTCGGCGCCAGCCGAGTGCGCGACCTCTTCGAGCAGGGCAAGGCGCACGCCCCGTGCATCATCTTCATAGACGAGATCGACGCGGTCGGTCGGCACCGGGGTGCCGGCCTGGGCGGCGGACACGACGAGCGGGAACAGACGCTCAATCAGTTGCTGGTGGAAATGGACGGTTTCGAGTCGAACGAGGGGGTCATCCTCATCGCCGCCACCAACCGTCCCGACGTCCTCGACCCGGCGTTGCTGCGTCCCGGACGCTTCGACCGCCAGATCGTGGTCGACTCGCCCGACATCCGTGGCCGCGAAGGCATCCTCAGGGTCCACACGCGGAAGGTCCCCCTGGCCGCCGACGTCCGCCTGAACGTGCTGGCCAAGGGCACCCCGGGACTCGTGGGGGCCGATTTGGCCAATCTGGTCAACGAAGCAGCCCTCCTCGCGGCGCGGCGCGACAAGGACCAGGTCGACATGCGTGATTTCGAGGATGCCAAAGACAAGGTCATGCTCGGGGTGGAGCGGCGAAGCCTGGTGCTCACCGAAAACGAACGCGCCACGACGGCATACCACGAAGCCGGCCACGCCTTGGTATCGCTCAAGGTGGCTGACAGCGACCCGGTACACAAAGTCACCATCATACCACGCGGGCAATCGCTGGGCATGATGGCCTCGGTCCCCGAGGAAGACCGCCATGGCTACTCCAAGCGGTGG
>CAJVYZ010000477.1 GCA_913009915.1 uncultured Gemmatimonadota bacterium
CCCGATCTCCAAGGGGTTCTTCACTTCGTGAGCGATCCCAGAGGCGAGTTCTCCTACCGAGGCCAACTGGGCTGCGCGGGTCATCTCCTGGGCATGGAGCTGTGCCAGTTGTTGGGCCGACGTCTGCAGCTCGCTCGACATCTGATCGAAAGTGCGGCCCAGGTCGCCAAGCTCGTCCGGTCGTTGGATTTGCACTTGTACGCCCAACTCGCCATGGCGAATGCGGTCGGCGGCGGACACGAGACGGTGCAGTGGCGAGACGATCGACCGTGCCACCAGCCAGACGATCCCCACCAGCACCAAAGCGAAAGCCGATTCCAGGAGTACGGCCACGAAACCGAGGCCCCGGAGATCCCCGAAGGCCCAGGTACCGGACGTTTCTACCACATAGCGCCACGGTGTTCCAGGAATGGGTACGGAGATTCCCAGTACGTCGACGCCCGCACGGTGCACGGACTGGACCACAGCACCACTCCCTTGGTCCGGTCCTCGTGGCTGGAGAACCTCAGCGTAGTCGATCAGAGTATGCAGGTTGGAACTGTACAGCAGACGACCCATGCTGTCCACGACATAGCGGTCTAGTTCGCTGTTCATCGGTTCCGGAAACTCCAGGAACGTGTAGGCGCGCTCGACCCCGATCATGCCAGCCAGAACACCTACCTGGCGACCACGGCTGTCACGAATGGGTGAAGCCATGCGGTACCCCAGCCCGACCACTCCTCCAGAAGTGTCCAGATGGTCCTTGAAAAGGGGCCGACCGAGCCTCGGCGAAACATCTCCGTGTCGGACCAATCCGAGCCGACGCGGTAGTGGCGGGTCGAGGCAATCACCAACCCCGTCGTGTCCATCACAAAAAGCTCACTCAGGGGGCGGCGCGTCATCAGCCGTTGTAATTCGGTGTTGAGCGCTTGAACCATAGTGGCCCGGTCGCCATCCCTTACGGCTTCACCCAGTGAGGCCACACCCCGGATCAGTAGCTGGTTGCCAATCGCCAGCGCCTCGAGATTAGTCTGCTGCCGCCCAATTTCCCTCGCCACATAGCGCGCCTCTACTTTCGCCATGGTAGTGAGATCGGTGGTTACCTGGCGCTGGATGATGCGGCGCGTAACCAGATACCCCGCCGTGTTGGACACGAGCAGTGGGGCCAACGAGAGAACCAGGAACCAGAGCAGGATGTTGCGGCGCAATCTGCTCCGGGGGCGCCTTGTCCACAGACTCATTTCCGGGACCTCGGGTGAGGCGCTGCATTGAACGCTGGCGCGGGAGAGATCTCACCGTCGATCCCTCCCCGCCACAGCCCTGCTGCTCACCACCATTCAGCCGGGGGTTGGGCCATGACGTTCCACCTGACTGAATGGAGGGTTAGCAAGATCGGGACCCCCCAGCAAGCCGCGGCTGCATGGCTTCCTGCTCCTTCTGTGGTGACGGCGATTGGGGGAAAAACCCAAAAGTGGTTTGGGCATATCCCCAACATGTCCCGGGCCGACCTGGGTCACTGTCGGCTAAGTGCCTGTTTGACAAGGGGATCAGGTGCTGACCCCCGGGTGGCATAGTGCCTGCCCCTCCCCATCCCCATAGCGCACTCACGCCCCCGCGGGGGCCCACAACGAACCTATGTCAGCAGCAGGGGGTCAACATGCGGAGGCCGTGGTTAGTGAGAACCGTTCCAACGCTCCTGGCGCTCATGGTCGTCTCATCCTCAGCCTCGGCACAGGGCTTCATGGTCACAGGCTATGCCGACCTGGAGTTCTCCGCCGACAACGTGGGAGGCAATTCGGCATCAGAGGTGTACTTCGACAATCATCACTTCAACATGATCGTGCTCGGCAAGCTGTTCAAGAACACCTTCGCCTCGGCGGAGGTCGAATACGAGCACGCCGGGGAGGAAATCGCATTCGAGTACGGCTACATCACCTATACGGGAATCAAGAACGTTCGCATCTCGGGAGGAAAGTTCATCCTTCCCTTTGGGCGCTTCAATGCAGACTTGCATCCCACCTGGATCAACAAGATGCCCGGAAGCCCTCTCGGCTTCAGGCATGTCGTCCCAGGTACCTACTCCGATGTTGGGTTATGGGTTTCGGGTGCGGCCGCGCTGGGAAACGGCGGCACGCGGGTAGTATATGACGCCTACATCATCAACGGCTTGCTCGGTGAGGACGGCGGTGACATTCGTGATCTCCGCGACAACGATCGGGAGCAACTCACCGCTGGTGGCCGGGATAACAACAAGTCGATAGGAGGCAGGCTCGGCCTGGAGTTGCCGAAACAGGGGTTCGATATCGGCACTTCGATCTACACAGGCAACTACCTGGACAGCCCGGACAGCAGCCTCACCCTGACCATGTTCGACGTGGACGCGGCCTACCGCTACCGCGGGCTGGTGATCCGGGGCGAAGTCGTGATCGCCGATCAGGCGGCCACGGGCGGGGACCTGACCAAGAAGGGTGGATACTTGCTGATCTCATACCTCACCCGCATCAAGCTGGAACCGATGTTGCAATTCAGCATGAAGGATATGCCCGACCCGGCCGACAACGGCAAGCGCTATTCCTTCGGTATCGGGTATTACCTCGCTCCCCACTCGGCGGTGCGACTGGCATACAATGTTAACAAGGAAGACACCGGCTTCGAACAGGATAACGACAAGTTTATCGCGCAATGGAGTATGACCTTCTAGGGGGGGCCATCATGCAAGCAGTAACAAGAATCGTGCTCGCGGCCGGCCTTGTTGGTCTGGCGGCACTCACCATACCGACAACGGTATCGGCCCAGCGCTCAGGCGTGGAAATCTGGTCGCAAACGTGTGGCAATTGCCACGTTATCCAGCCGGCAGCACGATACACGGCAGGTAAGTGGGAATCGATCATAGTACACATGACCCTCACATCCCGGTTGACGGATGCTGAGGCGGAGGCGGTCTTGGAGTTCCTGAAGGGCGGGGCAAAACAGTTATCCTCGGCCAACCAGCAGGGGCGAGCTCCCGAAGTGATCGCCACCGTCGCGACCGCCAACAGCGTCGCCCCAGTGGCCGCGCTGCCAGCTACCGACTCGACAAAAGCATACCAGCAACAGTGCGTGCCCTGCCACGGCAGGGAAG
>CAJVYZ010000478.1 GCA_913009915.1 uncultured Gemmatimonadota bacterium
GTTCTGCTGGGATTCCAGTTTGGCGACGTCGTTGCGCCGGGCGTGTAGCAGCTCGCCGGCCTTGCTCAGCAGTGCGCCTCGCTGGCGGGCGGACATCCCCTGCCAGGCGTCGGACTCGAAGCAGGCCCGAGCGGCCTCTACCGCGGCGGCCACGTCCGCTTCGCCCGCGGCCTGCACCGCGGTAAGGATCTCTTCTGTGGCCGGATTGACCACGTCGATGGTGGAACCGGAAGAGGCGGCGCGCCACTCGTTATTGATAAACAGTTCGGTGTGCATGAAACCTCAAGGCAGTCAAAGTGCGCCAGTCGCAGACGTAGGGGCGACGCATGCGTCGCCCTTGGTGACCTGCGACCTGCGCACTCGTTGTCATATTAGCTACCGGAGAAATCAGCCTTCCGCTTCTCCACGTACGCGGCGATGCCTTCCTTGGCGTCCTGGCTCTGGAACAGCTGCTGCTGCAGTTCGCGCTCGATGGCCAGGCCGCTCTCGAACGGGACTTCCAGGCCCGAGCACACCGCCCGCTTGATGTTGCCTACCGCCTTGGCGGCGCCGCTGGGCGGAACGAACTGCTTGGCGTACTCCATGACCTGGTTCCAGAACTCTTCCGGGGTGCCGTCGAATACCTGGTTCACCAGGCCCAGCTCCTTGGCCTGGTCGAAATCGAAGGTAGCGCCGGTCACCATCAGTTCGATCGCCTTGGACTTGCCGAGCATCCGGGCCATGCGCTGGGTGCCGCCGGTGCCAGGGAGAACGCCCAGGGTCACTTCGGGGAGGCCGATCTTGGCCTTGCCGCGATGGGCCAATCGCAGGTCCGCCGCCATGGCGATCTCCAGTCCGCCACCGACCGTGTGCCCGTTGAGCGCGGCGATGACCAACTTGGGCGTGTGCTCCAGCCGGTTGAGCGTCTCGTTGGCGTGGAGGCAGAAGAAGTACTTGAAGCGCGGAGTTACCGAATTCAGCATGTCGATGTTGGCGCCGGCGCTGAAGAACTTGTCGCCCTTGCCCCGTAGTACGATCACGTGCACGTCGTCGTCCATGCGGGCCGTCAGGATGGCGTCGTCCATCTGGCGGAACATCTCATAGGTATAGGTATTGGCCGGCGGATCGTTCAGCTCGATGATGCCGATGCCGCCTTCCACCCGATAGTCGATCAGGGTAGCGGTCAGTGTTGCGGTGGATGCCATGGTGCGGTTCTCCTTGTGCCGGTAGAAAAAGTCGTTCGGGCCGCCGGCGCCTAGTGCAGCGGCGGCCTGGAACTGCGGTCGGTCAAAAACCCCGGGAGGTCCAGCGGCGTCGAGGTATCCCCCCATTTTATCGCCTCGAACGTCGTTTTGCACCTCTGACAGTAATACAGGCTCACCATGAGCGAGGTGCTGAAGTCGGCCAGCCGGACAGTGCTGGACGAGTTGCAGAACGGGCAGGGCTTGGTAGGGTCGGTCATCAGCCGAGCTTGAACAGGTCGTTGCGGTCGCCGCGCAGGTGGCTCAGGATCTCCCCGTCCGGCCCGCCGGACCCGAGCCGGCGGTTTGCCGGCGTCCAGGCGCCGAAGTCCGCTGCCTCCGCCTCGGGGAGCGACAGCCCTACGTCCGCCGCCAGGCTACTCATCTCGGCCTGGACGGCCTGGAGAATGTCTTCGTTGGTGCGGGTCTTGATTCCCGCGGCCACCAGGGCCTGGTCGTCTGCCTCGCCGGTGGGACCGAACCACTCGGCCACGTGGGCCAAGGCGGCGCCCAGCTGCAGCGCGAGGGCCGCCCGCTCCTCATCGCCCCTGGCTGCCCACGTCCGCAGCCAACCGCGGCCGTGGTGGACGTGGTATCGCTCCTCGTCGAGCATCTTGTCGATGCTCTGGCGCACGGGACGGAAGGCGGAATCGTGCAGGGCGTCCAGCAAGCTGGTGATGGCGAAGTCCACCACCGCGGTCATGGCCACGCACCCGGTCCAGCCGGGGAGATCGTGGTCGAGGTAGCTGACGTTGGCAAACGCCCCGGGAGCCCGATCGGCGAGAAGGGCGTCGGGGTCGTCCCCAAAGTGTTTCTTGAGAATGCCGTCCAGTAGCCGCAGGTGCCCGAGTTCGGACTGCGCCAGCGAACAGTTGGCCACCGCGGCCTCCAGCACCGGCGTGCCGAACGTCCACTCACCGTAGTGATAGCCCAACAGCAACTTATTGTCGGCGATGGCGCGCAGCAGCCGGTGGAGGGCCGTTTTGGTGGCCTCGTCGAGGCTAGCCGTAGTTTCGTGTTCCGCTGTGGCGATGGTGCTCATGTCAATCTCCAAGAGTTCTTCGGAGTCATTTAGGGGCGGTAACGGGCGGTACTGGGCGGTAACAGGCGGTAAACATCGCGGCGTTCGGGCGACGCATGCGTCGCCCCTACGTTGGCCCGGATCGTAAATTCGCCTGACCGCCTGACCGCCTGACCGCCTGACCTACCGCCCAATACCGCCTCTACCGCTCTCATCAGTTCCCCCACACCGGTATCCGCCCGTGCCCCGTCACCGGAATCACCGCCGTCCGGGGCACGACGCACATCTCCACCCAGGTCTCTTCGTCGTAGACTGTCCAGGCGTAGGCCTTGGCCAAGTCGTCGTCGGTGGCGTTGACGCTTCCCACGTGCTTGAGTTCCTGGTCGTGGCTCTTGCGGGCGAAGACTTCGTAGATATTGTCGGTCGGCATTCCCGGCTCCGTGATTCATAGGTGATTGGTGATAGTTGGTTTGTGATGTGTGATGTGACGTGATCCCTCACATCAGCAATCACAACTCACAGATCACCAATCACCCCTGAGTAGTTCCCGCCTACACCACCACCCCGTAAGCCACCAACACCCGCCGTCCCCGATCCGTGATCTTGTCCTTGGTCCACGGCGGTCCCCACACCACCTCCACTTCGACGTGGTCGATGCCGGGCACGGCGTCTACTTCCGTGTGGATGTCCTCGACGATCATCTCGATGGCGGGACAGCCGATCGAGGTGAACGTCACGTCCACGTGGGCAACTCCGTCCTCGATGTGCACGCCGTAGACCAGCCCCAGGTCGACGATGCTCAGCGGGTATTCGGGATCGGACACGTTGAGGAGCGCCTCCCTCACCAGCGACTC
>CAJVYZ010000479.1 GCA_913009915.1 uncultured Gemmatimonadota bacterium
CATCTTCGAGGGTACCAGCCAGCGGCTTCTCCATCAGGACCGGGATTCCGCGCCCGAGCGCCTCGAGTCCCACCGAGAGGTGTTCGGGGGTGGGCACGGCGATCGATACCGCCCGGACCCGGCCGAGGAGATCGTCGAGGGAAGCCCGGGCCGTGGTGCCCACTTCCTGGGCGACCGCCCGGGCTACCTCGGAGTCGACGTCGAAAATGCCCACGAGGTCGGCGTCTTCGATGGTGGCCAAGTGGCGGGCGTGGTGCCGCCCCAGCGCCCCCACACCGACGACCCCGATCGGCAACTTGCTGGTCATACCGGCACCCCTCGCCCGGAGGATTCCACGAAATCGAGGAAGTGCTCCACTTCCTTCATGGGCAGCAGTTCGGCCCGAGCCCGCGCCACCGCCTCGGTCAGGTTCAGATTGGAATTGAACACGAAGCGGTAGGCCCGTTTGAGGGCGGCGAGGGTTTCGGGCGTGAACCCGGCGCGCTGCATGCCTACTGAATTTAGTCCATAGAGTTTGTTGACGGCCTTGACGTAAGGCGGGATGTCCTGGGCGACCCTGGTGCCGCCACCGATGAAGGCGTACGCCCCGATGGTGACGAATTGGTGGATGACCACGAGGCCGCTGATGATCGCGTGCGCCTCGATACTGACGTGTCCCGCCATCTGGGTGCCATTGGCGATGGTCACATGATCACCGACCACGCAGTCGTGGGCCACGTGGACATAGGTCATGAGGTAACAGTCGGCCCCGACGACGGTGCGTCCGGTGGCGCTGGTCCCGCGGTGGATCGTGGTGTATTCGCGTATGATCGTGCGATCACCGATCGCTACCGTGGTATCCTCGTCGGTGAACTTGAGGTCTTGCGGCGGACACCCGATCAAGCTGCCGTGGCCCACTCGGACGTCATCGCCAAGCGTGGCGCTGCCCTGCAGTGATACGTGCGGACCGATCACCGTTCGATCTCCCACGATCACACCGGCACCGATCAGGCTGAAGGGCCCCACCTCGACGCCCTCGCCGAGTTGGGCTCCCGGGTCGATGATGGCGGAGGGGTGGACGCCGGTGGTCACTTGTCGATGACTCGGGCCATCATGATGGCCTCGGCGGTTAGTTTGCCGTCGACGAAGGCCTTCCCCTGCATTTGGCAGGTCGCCCCGCGAAACTTGAGCATTTCCAGTTCGAAACGGATCTGATCGCCCGGCACCACCGGCCGGCGGAACTTCACCTTGTCCAGGGACATGAAGTACACGACTTTCTCGTCCCGGTCATCGATGGAGTGCATGAGCAGCATGCCGCCGACTTGGGCCATGGCCTCGATGATCAGAACTCCCGGCATGATGGGGTGGCCGGGGAAGTGTCCCTGGAAGAACGGTTCGTTGATGGTCACGTTCTTGATGCCTACGCAGCGGCGGGTGCCCTCGACTTCGACGATGCGGTCGACCAGGAGGAACGGGTACCGGTGCGGCAGGATCTCGAGGATCTGGCCGATATCCATGGCGTAGCCGCCGCGGGGCTGTGCCGTGCGAGCAATGGCTCGTGCCAGGGCGATGTTGCCCCGGTGACTGGGACGGACGGCCACGATGTGGGCCTCGATGCGGCCACCGATCAGGGCGAGGTCTCCCAGCATGTCTCCCGCCTTGTGGCGCACGAACTCGTCGGGCCAGCGCAGCTCGGAATCGATTACGCCGTCCTCCGACAAGACGATGGCATTGGCGGTCGAGGCGCCCTGGATGAGGCCCTTGGCCCGGAGGGTATCGACCTCAGCCATGAACCCGAAGGTGCGCGAGTCCGCCAACTCGGCCTCGAACACTTCGGTGGTTGCGGCATACGACCCAACCTGGGTCCCGATCAAGGGATGCGAGAAGTCGATGGTGACCGTGAGCCGCAGGTCGTCGGCGGGGGCGACGACGTAGCTGCTGTCTCCTTCCTTGATCTGGAGCGGTGCGGTGATTTGGTACACCATCGGTTCGCCATCCTGGTCTGTCGGGCCGGCGGCCAGGAGGAGGTCGTAGAACGGACGGAAGGAGCCGTCAATGATGGGCGGCTCGGGCCCGTCGATCTCGAACACCACGTCGTCCAGGCGGTGAGCCGCCACCGCCGCCAGGAGGTGTTCCACCGTGTGGATGGTCTGCTCACCGTGGCCGATGGCGGTATGCCTGTCGGTGACGTCGACCTCGCTGATTCGGGCGAGCACCTCGGGTGATCCGTCGAGGTCGACGCGGCGGAACACGATGCCGGTGCCGCTCGGTGCCGGATGGCACGAGAGGGTCGTTTCGGCCCCGGTGTGGAGTCCGATGCCATGGACGGAACCGGACCGCGAAATAGTGCGTCTAGCCACCTTGCCGGCGTTCCTTCACTAGTGCCTCCAGATCTCTAATGATCTTGCCGAGTTTGAGCATGGCGGCCTGTCCGCGCAAGCTGTCCCTGTGGGGCCGTGCCGGAGTGCCCCCGTAATCGGCGCCCTCCGGCACATCGCCGTAGAGCCCGCTCTGGGCGGCCAGCCGTGCCCGGTGGCCGATGGTGAGGTGGCCGGCAATCCCCACCTGACCCGCCATGACGACCTCGTCGCCGATGCGGCAACTGCCGCTGATACCTACCTCTGCGGCAATGAAACAGCGCTTGCCTATTCGCACGTTGTGGGCGATCTGAACGAGGTTGTCGATCTTGGTGCCGCGCCCGATGACGGTCTGACCCATCGTGGCCCGGTCAATCGTAGAGCAGGCTCCGATCTCGACATCGTCCCCGATCGTCACGCCGCCAACTTGGGGGATCTTGTGGTGCCGGCCCTGGTGGGGGGCATAGCCAAAACCATCCGCACCGATCACGGCCCCTGGGTGAATGCGGACACGGTTGCCGATAGTGATTCCAGGTAGAATGGTCACATTGGGACCGACCATGCACTCCACGCCCAGCGTGGAATGTGCCCCGATGAACGACCCCGCCAGGACGATACTGCCCTCACCGAGAGCAACACGATCCTCGATCACGCAGTTCGGCCCGACATGGACCCCATCGGACAGTGACACTCGATGCCCGATCCGGGCGGACGGGTCCACCCCGGGGGGGGGCGGCGGCGGCGGCGGGTGAA
>CAJVYZ010000480.1 GCA_913009915.1 uncultured Gemmatimonadota bacterium
AAAATAGTTCATACAATATGAAGAAAAGAAGAAAAGGAAAAAAAAAGAAAAAAAGAAGAAAGAAAGAAGAAAGAAGAGAAAGAAAAGAAGAAAAGAAGAAGAAAAAAAAGAAGAGAAAAAAAAAAAAAAAAGTATATATTTTTTTTTTCAAGCAGAAGACGGCATACGAGATATATCAGTGTGACTGGAGTTCAGACGTGTGCTCTTCCGATCTCGACCAGTAGCACGGTAGCGAGCACGCTCAGGCCAGCAGCAGGGGCCAAACGAAAACTTGTCATGCGAGCCGACCTCTAGATGAGTCTGGGTTAGGGGCCCAACCAGTTGGTGATGTGCCGCGTCACCACCCTTGGGCCGTGGGGCATTGTTGTGGAGTTCCGGACCTGGCGCAATCGACAGATGTTATACAGTTGCCGGTCCTGCGTCGTCCGGTAGTCTGTGGCGTACTGTCCGCGAGGCACTGGGTGAACCGCGGTGACCGGCATCACGAATGTAGTGTTCGATTGTTATACACTGGCCGTGCGTGCGTCTAGTGACTGTACAGCAATGCTTGGTAGGTCGGGGGCGCCCGCACGGCGCCGGGGGATCACCAGGGGAAAACCGACGCTGGGTGGGGAGTTGTCGGGGTGGACCACCCGACCGGTGGCTACCGGGTCATGGCACGGAAGGAACTGGCGTCGTGAGCGTGGTTCTGGACATCACAACCGCAAGGTCGCGGGCCGGATGGTGGCGAGGCGCGATTCATCGACGCTCGCCGTGAAGCTGATTGGAGAGACCTGTCAGCGAGAGGGTATCAGTCACTCTCAGCTGACGATCCATGCGGATCGGGGCAACTCGAGGCGCTCGAAACCGGTGATGTTTCTGTTGAGCGACCTTGGGGGTCACCAAGACCCACTCGCGGCCCTACACGAACTGCGATAGTCCGTACTCGGAGGCGGACTTCAGGCCGCCCAGGCTGCCCGAGGCAGCATGGATGACAGATTTACCAATGAAGGAAGGCAGCCGTACTTCTGGCCTCGCCCACGGGGCGTAACAGGATTATCGAGATGTACCCTGGGGACTAGGCGTGAACTCGAACAGGCTCCCGACCGTATTGCCGACGACCTCAGTCAGTCCCGGCACCGACACGAAGGTATCCGGAGCTTGCTCGGCCGCGACATACACGAAACGCACGTCTTCCCGTTGCAGAAATGCGGCGCGTTCGGTCGGACCTGATCGCTGATAGAACTCGATCAGCTCTTCCCGTTTTTGCTCATATCCGGGCGTCAGAGCGAAGTGACCGGCATAGAGTTTTCCGCGGAACAACGGTGCCAGCCACAGGTCGTCCGTCTGCCACGGTACGTTTTCCTTGTCGACGATCAGAACGTCATCCGTCCCACTCCGCGACGAGAGTGCCTGCCCGATCTCTACGTGTTCCGGGGTCATCCAGATATACGGCGCCGGCTTACCGGACGGATGGAGGGTCACGCTCGTCTCTCGCCACCAGTGATCCGCAACAAACAACGGTGTGGCTCCCAGGATCGCGAGGCCGACGACAGCCGCGCGCCACTGCACGCGCGACCAGCGCGCAAAGAACACCATACCGGCGATGATGTAGATCGGGATCTGTAGTGTGAGGGTGCCGCGATCGGGATAGGGATAGAACGGGCCCGACAATGTCAGCAAGGTACCGCCGAGAACCCATCCGAGCAGGAAACATTCATCGAAGCTCGCCCGTTTCCAGAAGTCCGCGAAACCCCACAACATGAGACCCCACCCCACGGGGTACGCCAAGGCCAAGTTCGCAAACATGACACTGTCGGCACGCCATCGGGGGATCGTCAATCCGGACGCCTTGTACAACCAGACCTGCCACAGCACTGCCGCGGCAACGGTCGCGGTGCAGGCGGCCAACGTGAAGAGGGCCGGTCGGATTGGGAGGCCCTTCCGCCAGAGGACGAAAACGACTCCGGCACCGATGGCCAACAGGGTCACGCCGTCATAGATGTGCAGGACCGTGGTCAACCCGAAGACCGCGGCCGCCAGGGCGAGACGTCCGTATGAAAATTGCTTCAGGGCGAAATAGTACGAGGCCACCGCCAGCATGGCGACGAGGAGGAAAAAGAGGAAGTGCGAATCGAACAGCGTGGTCAGGATATAGTGATTCCGGTAGTATTCGAACACGATCCCGTTGGCGAGGCCCTCCATCACGATCCGGCGCACCGGGGCGTTGTCTGCGATTGGGCCGAGTCGGCTGATAATGATAAGGTGCGCGCCGAGCCCGCCACCGAACACGAGGACGCTGAACACCCACCAGGTTCGATAGCGTGATCGCAGGAAATGGTAGATCACCCAGAACAGAAAGAAGGCCAGGATGAAGGCAAACAGGCTTCCCGCATAGGCCAACACCATGGCCGGGGAAGCCCCGACCCAGGTGGCGACCTGGCCGATGCCATAGTAGAAAAACATGGGGATGTGAGGTATGTTCGGCTCGGTCGTCATCCGGTTGTCGACGATGGGCCCGATCTCCTGGGACCGATGCGCCAGCACCCGATACTGCATCACGTCTGGCGACCCCATCAGATTCCCAGTGAAGGTCCACCCGTCGGGCGTCTGAAGTTGTGCCCGCCACAGCGGCGTGATGTGCACGACTGCGAGGAACGCCGCCATCACCAGCAGGCTGAACGGTGCCAGCCGTCGAAGCCAGTCCCCCACTCCATGAGGACGGTCGCGCGTCTCAACCATCGGTTTCCTCCGCGAGCGTCTGCCTGATATGATCGATGAGAGCGTCGAGATGGGAGTCCAGGCCGCCTTGAGGATGGTATCCCAAGTATTTGCGGGCCGCGGTGATGTCCGCAATCGAATTGCGGAGTTCACCCGGCTGCTCCGGCGCATACTCCACCTCGACATCCCGGTTGATCCGAGCCGTCAGCAGGTCCGCCAGTTCCCGAACGGACGTTGCCCGTCCGGTTCCCAGATTGTAGGTACCCGGGCGCCCCGTGAGCGCCGCCACGGTCCCGGCGACGATGTCGTCTACATGGACGAAATCGCGTCGTTGGCTTCCATCGCCATAGACAACCGGCGCCTCACCCCGGAGCAGTTTCGTC
>CAJVYZ010000481.1 GCA_913009915.1 uncultured Gemmatimonadota bacterium
CAGCAGGCGGATGTCCAGTCCGATGGTGTTGAGCGAGACCAGATCGGACGGGAGGAGCGCCACCAGCGCGTCGATACTCCACAGGGCTACCACCAGGCCGGCCACCCCACCGAGGGTCGCCAGCACCACGCTTTCGATCAGCAGCTGGCGCACCAAGCGGCCCCGGGAAGCCCCGACGGCGCTGCGGATCGCCATCTCCGTCCGGCGGATGGATGCCCGAGCCAGCAACAGGCTCGCCACGCTGACGCAGGTCATGAGCAACACGAACCCCATCGCCGCCAACAGGGTGACGAGTTGCCGGGAGTCGGGATGGGGGAGGTCGCCCAGAAGGAGACGATCGACGACACTGAACATCGCGGTGGTGCCCCCGATTCCCAGCGCCAGAGTTACCGACGCCACGGCGGTGAGCCCCGGGGTCCGTCTCAGGGTCCTCAAGGCAAATCGAAGGTCGTGTCCTATCGAGCCCATAGCACATGAAAGGGGCCGCCCGCGTCCGCACCTGCGGCGAACGGCAAGCGGCCCTGGTCAGGGGAATTGGTGGCTAGTGCCTGATGCCGGCCGGGTACTCGCCCGACACGGCGGCTGCTTCTTCCTCGCTGACGATCCGTCCGTCGAACAGGTGGACGCTGCGCTCGGCGTACCGAGCGAAGCGCGGATCGTGGGTCACCATGCAGATGGTAGCGCCGCCCTGGTGCAGATCCCGCAGCAGCTCCATGACCGCCTCGCCGTTCTTGGAATCGAGATTCCCCGTGGGCTCGTCGGCCAACAGGATGGCCGGTTCGCCGGCCACGGCACGGGCCACGGCGACACGCTGTTGCTGGCCACCGGAAAGCTGCGATGGATAGTGCTTCATCCGGTGTGCCATGCCGACCTTCTCCAGCGCTTCCTGCACCCGCTTCTTCCGGTCGGCGCCCGGCATCTTGCGGTAGGTCAAGGGCAGCTCGACGTTCTCTTCGACGGTGAGATCGCCGATGAGATTGAAGGCCTGGAAGATGAAGCCGATCTGGCGGTTGCGGACCTGGGCGCGTTGCGACGCCGTCAGATTGGCCACCGGTTGGCCGTCGAGATGATAGGAGCCTTCGCTGGCCGAATCGAGCAGCCCGAGGAGCGACAGCAGGGTACTCTTGCCACATCCCGATGGTCCGGCAATGGCGAGATATTCTCCGGCCCGCACTTCGAGGTGGATGTCGGAGAGTGCGTGGGTCTCGACCTCGTCGGTATAGAAGACCTTCTTGATGCTTTCGAGCTGAATGATCGGCTGCTGTTCCATGCGTTGTTCTCCTTGGACGGCGCTGTGCGTTAGTCTATCCGGACGCGATCGAATCGGTCCCACCGGGACATGTCGGAGACGACGACCAGATCGCCTTCCACCAGTCCGTCGACGACTTCGATGGTGCTGACCGAGCTGCGGCCGAGCCGCACGTTGACCCGCACCGCTTCTCCGTTGTCCTGCAACTTGAACATCCCTACGGTACTGTTGGCCTGGCCGTAAGCCGGGCGGCTGACGAACAGCACGTCGGACACGTAGTCGATCTGGATGGTGCCGTCGACACTGAGGTCCGGCCGGGCGCCGCGCGGCAACTCACTGACCAGCCGGACGTCTACGGTGACCGTGCCGTTCTGTACGGCGGGATCGATCCGCATGACCTGGCCATCGATGAGGCCGTTACGCGTGTCGATCCTGGCGTTCTGGCCGATGGCGATGTCCCGGGCCTGCGTTTCCGGAATCCGCAGCACGGCCTTGAGCCGGCCCGGCTCCACCACCACGGCGAGTGTCTGCCCCGATTGGGCCCACTGGCCGATCTCGAACGGGAGTTCCCGCAGCACACCATGGGCGCCGGCCCTGACCTTCATGGAGGCCACCCGGTCCCGCTGGAATTCGAATACGGCCTTCAGCCGATCGACCTGCTGTCGTTGCAGCACCAACTGCGCGTCGATCGTGCGGGTGAACAGAGCAAGACGGTCCTGCTCCACCTGGTAGCGGGCTTCCATCTCCTCGGCGGTATCCCAGGCCCCCTGCGCCTGGAACGCGGATATCAGGTTGCGCTTGACCAACGTGTCGGCCGCCTGGGCCTCCCGCTTGGCGGCGCGGTACTGCGACTTGGTGCTGGCCACAACGCCGATCTGGTTGAGCCGTTGCATTTCCAGCGAGGTTTCCAAAGCGATGAGCGATGCCTTGGCCGCGGCCAACTGACGTTGGGCCTCCAGAGACTCGAGCTGCACATCGGGATTGGTCATTTCGAGGATGATCGTCTCGGGCGTCACTTCCTCCCCCGGCTCGAGGAGGCGGGATTCAATCCGGCCCGAGGTGACCGCCGTGATCCAGCGGATTTGTTCGGGGATCAGGGTGCCGGGCCCCCGCACGCTGATCTCGAAGGGTCCCCGCTGGACCGAATCGACCCAGATGGTGTTGCGGTCGATCTTGGGGGCGGCAGGCTCCAGGCTGCGGAGCGCCAGCGTGCCCACCACCAGCACGGCCACGGTGCCAACGCCGATGAGGATGCGCTTGCCCTTTTGTGACTTTTTCTCGCGCGGAATGTCCAAAATCAGTCCTTCATGAGGTCGGTCGGCACCTGTTTCCTAGGGTATGGAAAGTCAAGGAGTGTGCCATCGCTGGCCCACCACTTAAAGCGTTCATTGGCAGTGACTTGGGGTATGGGGAGCCACCTGAGCAATGGCAGCTACCGTTCGAACATGGGATTGGCCGTCCCATAACCGAACACACGTGTCAGGTAACCGGAATCCAGTACGACACCTTGATGGCGAAGAAATTGTCGCCGAAGCCGGTGATGGCATCGAAGTAGTTCCCCAGGTTGACCCGTTGGTTGGGGTCGCCCGAGTTGCTGTTGTTCTGTTGCCAAACGAGGAACAGGGTGCTCCCCGGCCGCCATTCCCATCGCAGCACTACGTTGCTGCGGAAAGAGAGCACATTGAAGTTCGGGTTCCTGAAACTGAAAGTGTTGGTCGTTGAGTCGGGGTCGGTACTGTCGAAGACCTTGTACTTCACCCCGGCGCTGTCGACGATGGTCGTGCCCGTACCTGGGGCACCATAAAAGCGGAGGTCGTTG
>CAJVYZ010000482.1 GCA_913009915.1 uncultured Gemmatimonadota bacterium
GCTCTCGCACATGGACAGGATGGATAGAGTATATATACAGCTACACGACATACTACGTTGTATGTCTCCTCTCGTTTTTCCTTTATCTGATTTTGTTTTTTTTTTTTTAATGATACGGCGACCACCGAGATCTACACTCTTTCCCTACACGACGCTCTTCCGATCTTACCCGGATTTTGCCCATCGGGTGGCGGCCGAGGTGGAGCGAGGTGAGGCTTGGCGCGGTATCTTGTTGTGTGGCACCGGCCTGGGCATGTCGTACGCGGCCAACCGTCACCCCGGAGTACGGGCGGCACTGAGTTGGACGCCCGAGATCGCCGAGCTGGCCCGGCGACACAACGACGCCAACGTGCTCGTCCTGCCGGCGCGCTTCGTCTCCCAACAGGAGGGCGTCGACATTCTCCATGCATGGCTCGACACGCCATTCGATGGCGGACGCCACGTTCGTCGGGTGGAAAAGATCGAACCAGGAACCAGGTATGCTGAACCATAATGCCCCGCTGCGCGTCGCCGACCCCGTGATCGCAACGCTCGTCGATCGCGAGTTGCACCGTCAACAGAGCGGCTTGCAACTCATCGCCAGCGAGAATTTTGCCAGCCGGGCGGTCATCGACGCCGTCGGAACGCCGCTGACCAACAAGTACGCGGAGGGCTACCCCGGCAAGCGCTACTACGGCGGCTGCGAGTTCGTGGACGAGGTCGAACGCCTGGCCATCGGCCGGGCCATCGAACTGTTCGGTGCCGATCACGCCAACGTGCAGCCGCATTCGGGATCGCAGGCCAATTTTGCCGCCTACATGGCGCTGATCCGGCCGGGCGAACTGCTGATGGGGTTGTCGCTGCCCCACGGCGGCCATCTGACACACGGCCACAAGGTGAGTCACACGGGGATCGTGTGGCAGGCGGTTCACTACGGGGTCGACCCGGCTACTGGTCGCATCGACTACGACGCCGTCCGCGATCAGGCCAAGCGCGACCGACCGCGGCTGATCGTGGCCGGCGGGAGCGCCTACCCGCGCATCATCGACTTTGCCGCCTTCAGGTCCATCGCCGACGAGATCGACGCTTTTTTCCTGGTGGACATGGCCCACTTCGCCGGGCTGGTGGCCGGAGGCGCGCACCCCTCGCCCGTTCCCTTCGCGGATGTGGTCACCAGCACCACCCACAAGACGCTGCGCGGTCCGCGCGCGGGCTTGATCCTGTGCCGGGCGGACTACGCCCGCAGAATCGACAAGTCGGTGTTTCCCGGGCATCAGGGCGGCCCGATGGAACATGCCATCGCCGCCAAGGCGGTGGCGTTCGGCGAAGCGCTGACCAGCGACTTCCAGGCCTACGCCCACGCCACGGTCGAGAATGCTCGCACCATCGCCGAGGCGCTCCGCGGATACGGCTTCGACCTGGTGTCCGGGGGCACCGACACCCACCTGATGCTGGTCGACCTCCGGCCCAAGAATTTGACCGGGAAGGCCGCGGAGAGCATCCTGGAACGAGCCGGGATCATCGTCAACAAGAACACCATCCCCGACGATCCGGAATCGCCGTTCGTCACTAGCGGGATTCGCTTGGGAACCCCGGCCATGACTACGCGGGGCTTGGGAACGACGGAAATGGAGCACATCGCCGAACTGATAAACCGGGCGCTGACGCATCCGGACGAGGCCACCTTAGCCGCCGTGCGCGACGACGTCACCGAGCTGACCGAGGCTTTTCCGCTGTATGAACCGATGGTGGAGGCGGTATTCTCATGAAGGGACGCGGTTGCCTGTCCGGGTCGGCCGGATGAACCAACTGCAGGCGGCCGGCAAGGTGCTCGACCGGATTCGCAACCGGTCGGAACCGTTCGACGAGCGGGCGTATCTCTTCGTGCTCGCCGCAGTCCAGTTTCAGCAAACTCGCCTGCCGGTGCGGCGCCACGTGACCGGCGTAGAGTTGGCCTGGGCCTGCCGGGATTTGGCGCTGGAGCAGTTCGGCCTGCTGGCGTCTGATGTGCTCGCCTACTGGGGCGTGCGGCAATCGGGCGACTTCGGCCGCATCGTGTTTGCCTTGGTCGACATGGATCTCTTGATCACGCAGCCGGGGGACCGAGAGGAAGATTTCGACGGCGTGTACCAGTTCACGGAGGCCTTCGACGCCACCTACGTGTGGCAGGGCGTGCCGGGTACCTGAGGTGGGACACGCGTTCACAGCGCGGGAGGCGTCATGGAAGGCAAGGATTGGCCGTCGTGCATGAAGTGTTCGCAGGGAGTCCTGATTCCGTTGTCGGACTACGGTCGGGACGGAGCATCGATCATGTACAAAGCGTGGGTATGCTCCAACCCCGAATGCGGGTTCAACCTGCGAATCGATAACGGGGAGATCTCCCTCGGGCGTGTCATCGGGCAGAGCAACAAGTAGGTCCATGGCGCTCGAGTCGCGCCGCACGCCGATGGCGCCTCCGCTGCCGGACCAAGCGAGGGGCTCCTCGGGTATCACCGGTGCGCCGTGCGGTGGCCGGAACCTTCCCCTTCGCTGACATGCTTCCAATTCCCATCCTGTCGCCCGAGGAATCCGCCGCGTGGGACGCGAAGGCGGAGACATCCGGCATCGCCATGGCCACCCTCATGGAATCCGCCGGGCGCGCCACGGCCTGTGTTCTCGGTCAGCGGTTTCCCGGTCGCCTCGCCGGCGGTGTCATCATTGGCGCCGGTCCCGGAAACAACGGTGGAGACGGCTGGGTGGTGGCTCGCGCCCTACACCGGTTGGATGTTCCGGTATGGGTCGCCCCACTGCCGGGCACCCCATCGGATCTCAACAGTCACGTCAGCGGCCTGGCCCGAGCGGATGGGGTCCGGTCCCTAGAGCCGGATGGTCCCTGGCCCGGGGCTGAACTGGTGGTCGACGCCATCCTGGGAACCGGAGCCAAGGGCGCTCCCCGGCCGCCGGCGCAGGCGTTGCTCGATCGGATGCACGATCTGGCGGTACCGGTGGTCGCCATCGACGGCCCGACGGGCGTCGATCTCGGGACCGGAACGGGATACGGCCAGGCGCAGATCGGAAGAGCACACGGCTG
>CAJVYZ010000483.1 GCA_913009915.1 uncultured Gemmatimonadota bacterium
ACGAGATATATCAGTGTGACTGGAGTTCAGACGTGTGCTCTTCCGATCTAGCCGGGGTGCGTCAAGCCGTACACGTCGATCTGATCGTCCTGGAGCATCCGGCGCTGGCGGGGCGAAGTGGGGCGGATTTCGGTCATGACCACGGTCGACCTCCTCAACTACAGATATGGAGGCACTGCTCTCCTGCGAGTATGGGGACCGGGACGGGGAGGCGCAACAGCTGGGATTCCGGGATTTCGGCATTTCGGGAATCCGAAATTGATCGATTGGGGTTGCTCATGAAGCAAATCCTACATTTTCGGACTCCCGGAATATCGAAATCTCGGAATCCCATCCCCGCCCTACCTCCCGACCCCCAGCTTCGTCAGAATGTTCTCCATCAGGCACCATCTCGTGAACGCCGATTGCAGCAGGTTCAATCCCACGAACGCCGTGAACAGATACCACCAGGGGCTCACCCAGGTGCCCAGCGCCAACGACACCAGAATGAAAGTGCCGGCGATGCCGCGAATGATGTAGTGCATGTTCAGGTCAACTCCGTGATATCGATTTTATCCGTCTGAGTCCGTGGCTAAAGCCACGACTCCGCCCTGTCGCAAAAGCGACTGATCGCCTCTCGGCTGAAGCCCCATTCCCTACCGCCCTACGCCCCACGTTCTACGCCCTACGCCCTCGCTTCAACTCGTAGTAAAGCAGCGGAATCGCCACCAACGTCAGCCCGGTAGCCGCGACGGCGCCGCTGATGAGCGCGATGCCTAGTCCCTGGAAAATGGGATCGGACACCATGACCAACCCGCCGATCACCACCGCCAGCGCGGTCAGGATGATGGGCCGGGCGCGCACCAAGCCGGAAGCGATCACCGCTTGGGACAGCGATTGCCCCCGCTCGAGCCCCAACTCGATGAAGTCCACCAACAGGATGGAATTCCGCACGATGATCCCCGCGAGGGCGATCATGCCGATCATCGAGGTTGCGGTGAAGAACGCACCCGTCGCCGCGTGGGCCGGCAGGATACCCACCAGCGTCAGCGGGATCGGCGCCATGATGACCAGCGGCACGGTGAACGACTGGAACCAGGCAACTACCAGGACGTAGATGAGCACCAGCACCGCGGCGAAAGCAATGCCCATGTCGCGGAAGGTGACCACGGTGATCTGCCACTCGCCGTCCCACACCAGGAACGATTCCTCGGTGAGGGTGGGCGAGGCGGCGAAGTACACCGGGATGCCATCGTCCCCTTCAGTCAGCGCATCCTGCATCGCCAGGATGGCGTAGGCCGGGCTCTCCAGCTTGCCGGCGACGTCGGCGGTGACGTACACCACGCGCCTGAGGTTCTTGCGGAAGATGGGCACCGGCGCCGCCACGCTGTCGATGGTAGCCAGGGTGCCCAACCGGCGGGCGCCCGACGGTGTGGCGATCGGCAGGCCGGCCAGATGCGCCACCCGGGCCGCGCCCGAATCCGGCAGCGTAACGCGGATGGGGACCGGCTCCGCCGCCGAGTCGTCGTGCAGCAGTCCGGCCACGGCGCCACCCATTGCCGCCGCGACCGTCTGGGCAACTTCCGCCACGGTGGTCCCCGCCCGGCGGGCTTCGGCCTGGTGCACGGCGGCGTACACCTGGGCGTGGGGAGCGGAAACCGACCAGTCGACGTCCACCACACCTTCGGTGGCCTGGAAGATGCCCCGCACCCGGTCGGCCGCCGCGATCTGCGTTGCGTAGTCAGGACCGTAGATCTCCGCCGTCAGCGTGGCCAGCACCGGCGGCCCCGGCGGAATCTCGGCCAGCTTTACCGAGGCGCCGTAGGCCTGCGCCACCGAGTCGATAGCCGGCCGCAACCGGAGAGCGATGGCGTGGCTCTGGGCGGAGCGATGACGCTTGGGCAGGAGATTGACCTGCACGTCGGCCACGGTGGGACCGCGACGCAGAAAGTAGTGCCGCACCAGGCCGTTGAAGTTGAACGGCGCCGGCACGCCGGCGTAGGTCTGCACGTCGCTCACCGCTTGGTCGCGGGCCACGGCCAGCGCCAAGGCCTGAGCTACCTCGTTGGTCCGCTCCAGGCTGGTCCCTTCGGGCATGTCGACGATCAACTGGAATTCACTCTTGTTGTCGAACGGCAACATCTTGACCGTGACCAGCTTGAGCGGCACCAGCATCACCGAAGCCAGCAACAACAACACCACCACTCCGTAGGCGGCCAAGCGGCGGCGCGTGTTGCCCACCAGGCCTTCCAGAAGCCGGCGATACCACAGCGTCATCCGACCCGTGTGAACGGCCTCGTTTTCGGTGGTCTCTCCCGCGGGGTGGGCAGCGTCGTGTCCTTTGAGCAACCGGACCGCCAGATACGGAGTCACGATGAACGCCACCGCCAGCGAGAACAACATGGCCACCGAGGCGCCCACCGGGATAGGGCGCATGTAAGGCCCCATGAGCCCCGATACGAACGCCATCGGCAGGATGGCGGCGATGACGGCGAAGGTGGCGAGGATGGTGGGATTGCCGACTTCGTCCACCGCCACCACGGCTGCCTCGTCGGAGGGATGCTGCCCGAGGGCCAGGTGCCGGGCGATGTTCTCCACCACCACGATGGCGTCGTCCACCAGAATGCCGATGGCGAACACCAGGGCGAACAGGGTGATCCGGTTCAGCGTGTAACCGTAGAGGAAGAAGGTGGTGAGGGTCAGGGCCAGGGTTACGGGAATGGCGATGAAAACGATCCAGGACTCCCGCCAGCCCAGCGTCAGCCAGATCAGGATGCTGACGCTCACCACCGCAATCGCCATGTGAAACAGCAGCTCGTTGGACTTTTCCTCGGCGGTGGCCCCGTAGTTGCGCGTGGTGGTCACCTGGACGCCGGCCGGAATCAGCGTGCCCTTCAGCTTATCCATCCGTTTGAAAACCCGGCTGACGACATCGACCGCGTTGGTCCCCGTGCGCTTGGCCACCGAGATGGTGACCGCCGGGTAGAAAGCCCGGCCGTGGAAGAACCGCACGTACTGCGACGGCACTTCCCCGGTGTCGCGCACTTCGGCCACGTCCTTGACG
>CAJVYZ010000484.1 GCA_913009915.1 uncultured Gemmatimonadota bacterium
TCGTTGGTCCTAGTCGATGTTTGCGTGTTATTGCACCTGTTGCTATACTTTTTTTCTTTTTCTTCTTTTTCCTCTCTTTTTTTTTTTTAATGATACGGCGACCACCGAGATCTACACTCTTTCCCTACACGACGCTCTTCCGATCTAGGGAGCTTCTCCGGGCCATTCGGAAAGCTGGTGAATATCTGGACGATGGCGAGCTGGTCTGCATATTCCCGGAGGGGGAGATCACACGCACAGGTACTTTGTTGCCTTTCCGTCGCGGTGTGGAGAGAATCGTCAAAGGTCGAGACACGTCGATCGTGCCCGTATACCTCGATCGAGTATGGGGAAGTATTTTCAGTCGCGCCGGTGGTCGTTTCTTTACCAAGATTCCAAAGCAGATTCCTTATCCAGTAACCGTCTCTTTCGGGATGCCTCTGCCCAGCGATGCGTCCGCGGCGGAAGTGCGGACCGCGGTGCAGGAACTGAGCTCTGCAGGGTGGGAGTTGCGAAAACCGGATCGGCGTCCATTGCATCATTCTTTCGTCCGCATGGCACGTCGGTGCCCATTCGCCATGGCCTTCGCGGACCCGGTCAAACGCCGGATGTCGCGCTTGCAGGCCTTGGTTGGCGCCATTGCGCTGGCGCTGAAGCTGCGCAGTCAGTGGGCGACGCAAACGCGCGTTGGCATTCTTCTTCCACCCAGCGTGGGGGCGGCGTTGGTCAACCTGGCCGCGAGTTTATCGGCGAGAGCCAGCGTCAATCTCAACTACACCATGGGACGCGCCGGCATGACATCCGCTGCCGGGCAGGCGAATTTGAAGACCATTGTAACCAGCCGTGAATTTCTCGCCCGAGCGAAACTCGAGCTGCCTGAAGGCGTGGAGCCACTTTGGATCGAGGATCTCGTCGCTGGAATCGGTTGGATGAGAAAATTCCTGGCGATGGCCATCGCGCTGTTTGCGCCATCCCGATGGATCGAGTACGTGTGTAGCCAGGGGCGGCGTGTGGCGATGGATGACATTGTTACCATTATCTTCAGCAGTGGCAGTACCGGCGACCCGAAGGGTGTTTTGCTCAGCCACTTTAATATTGATTCCAACGTTGAAGGGTTGGCGCAGGTTCTAGGCGTCCGCAAAGACGATCGAGTGTTAGGCATCTTGCCTCTATTCCATTCGTTCGGATACATGTCGCTGTGGTTTGCCGGCAACCAAGGAGCGGGAATGGCCTTTCTTCCCAATCCACTCGATGCGGTCGCGGTGGGTGAATGCGTGCAGCGCTACCGATTGACGATTCTCATTGCTACGCCGACCTTTCTGCAGTTCTATCTGCGACGCTGCACCCCGGGCCAATTCGGCTCGTTGCGGCTGGTTCTCGCGGGCGCCGAAAAACTCTCCGAACGAATTGCAAATGCCTTTGAGAACCGTTTTGGAGTTCGTCCACTGGAGGGCTACGGTTCTACAGAATGCTCACCGGTGATTTCCGCAGGTGTGCCGGATTTCCGTGCCGCTGGTTTCTATCAGCCGGGGAACCGCAGGGGGACCGTCGGCCAGCCATTGCCGGGGATCTCGGTGCGGATTGTGGATCGGGAGACCCAGGAGCCGCTACCGCGCGGCACCCCGGGGCTCTTGTTGGTGCGCGGGCCGAACGTGATGCAGGGATACCTCGGCAAAGACGAGCTCACAGCGCAGGTCGTGCAGGACGGCTGGTACCACACGGGAGACATCGCCACCATGGATGAGGATGGCTTTATCAAGATTGTTGACCGCCTGTCGCGGTTTTCTAAAATCGGCGGTGAGATGGTGCCGCATGGGAAGGTAGAGGATGTCTTACAGGAGGCGGCAGGCGCCGACGTCCAGGTCTTCGCCGTAACCGCCGTGCCTGACGAGAAGAAAGGCGAACGCCTGGCAGTCTTGTATACGATCGATAAGGAGAAGATACCTGGAGTGCTCGACAAACTTGCTGCGAGCGGACTGCCAAACCTGTATATACCGCGACTCGACCACTTTGTGCAGGTTGATCAGTTGCCCGTCCTGGGTACTGGGAAGTTGGACCTCCGGACAATGAAGCGCGTCGCGCTGAACGCGCTGGAGGTCACCACCTGACACAGGCCATGGCACTAACAGGCTGTTGAAAAAGTCCCGAACGCCCCCTCTCCCTCCGGGCTGGGGTGAGGGAGTCATCGCATTCGTAACCCATTGTTTTTGATCCCCTCATTCTCACCTTCTCCCTGGGGGAGAAGGGAACAGATGAGTTTTTCAACAGCCTGTTAAGCAACGGCGGATCTACGATCAGAGGGTTCTCGGAGGAAAAAGGGGGCTTTCTGTCAGGACTCGCAGGCGGGGTTGGCCGAGACTAGGCGGCACGTCAAACCCTAAGGAGGGACCAATGAGGAAAAAACTCTTTTTTGCTTTTTTTACCGCCCTGACCGTCGTGCTCGGCGGATGTGCAACGACGCCGTCGGCGTTGTATCCAGAATTCGAGGCGCAAAGCGGCGGGATCCAGCGCTTGGGATTGATGACGGACTTTGTGCTCGTGCGAGACGTCAAGGGCGAAGTACATATGATCGATGTGGAGGAGAACAAGGCGATCGGCTCCGCCATCGCCGAGGCCTTCAAGGGGGTACTGGAGGCCAAGGGCTACGAAGTCGGCGGCAGCTATTTCTCCGCCGGGCGCGCCCTTCCGGAGGGTACCTACAAGCTGCTGGAGACCCCCAGCGAGAATCCGGACATCGACTCCTTGCCGGAGATTACGTCGCCCGCCTACGTGGACGAGTCCCTGGGCGACGACGCAGACTTGAACGGGCGGCTCAATGCCGTGTTCCGGAAGCTCGCTTCCTATCAGAAAAAGAAAGATGAGAGCAATCTGGTTATCGCGGAGGCCGCCGGTATGAACGAGGCGCTCAATGACGATACATTGCTGATCGTCACGGGTCGTAGCCACCGCGTGGCAGGCGGCAAGCTGGCCGCGGGGACAGCAGCAGGGCTGGCACTATTGGCGATCAAGATCGGAAGAGCACACGTCTGAACTCCAGTCACACTGATATATCTCGTATGCCGTC
>CAJVYZ010000485.1 GCA_913009915.1 uncultured Gemmatimonadota bacterium
TTGTGTTTTTTTTTTAATGATACGGCGACCACCGAGATCTACACTCTTTCCCTCCACGACGCTCTTCCGATCTGTCCTTGATGGGTCCGAAGATCTTGGCACAGAACAGTCCGTCGCGCTCCGGCTTGAACGTGCGGTAGTTGATGGTCTCAGGCTTCTTGACCTCTCCGTAGGACCAGGAGTGGATCATATCGGGCGAGGCCAAACCGATGCGGATGACATCGAAGTCATCGACCTGCCCTTGTTGCTTGAGAAGATTCAGTAGATCTTTCATCGCGTCACCTGTCCCGTAAGTTCCGGGACGCCCACGGGCGTCCCGTCAGGCCGTTTCGGGCGATATCCGCCCGGCCGATCACCTTAGTCTTCCTGCTCCAACTCGATATTGATGGCGAGCGAGCGGATCTCCTTGACCAGCACGTTGAACGACTCCGGCATCCCGGCCTCCATACGATAGTCACCGTCGACGATATTCTTGTACATCTTGGTACGCCCGTTGACGTCGTCGGATTTGACGGTAAGCATCTCCTGCAGCGTATAGGCGGCGCCGTACGCCTCCAGGGCCCAGACCTCCATCTCGCCGAAGCGCTGACCGCCGAACTGCGCCTTGCCGCCCAGCGGCTGCTGGGTAACCAAGCTGTAGGGTCCCGTCGATCGGGCATGCATCTTGTCGTCGACCAAGTGGTTGAGTTTGATCATATACATGTAGCCCACGGTGATCGGCCTGTCGAAAGCCTCGCCGGTACGCCCATCGATCAGCGTCGCCTGGCCGCTCTCCGGCAAACCCGCGAGGCGCAGCATCGACTTGATCTCCCCCTCGCTGGCGCCGTCGAATACGGGCGTCGCCATCGGCACGCCGCTACGCAGGTTCCCGGCTAGCTGTATCACCTCATCGTCGGTCAACGACTTCAGATCGACGCCGCGACCGCTGGTGTTGTACACCTCGTTCAGAAACTTACGCAGCCCGGCGGGCTTCGAACCGGCGTCGAGCATCTGGCCGATACATCGGCCCACGCCCTTGGCGGCCCAGCCCAGGTGCGTCTCGAGCACTTGGCCCACGTTCATGCGCGAGGGCACGCCCAGCGGATTCAGGACGATGTCCACCGGCGTACCGTCCTCCAGGTAGGGCATATCCTCGACGGGCACGATCCGCGAGATGACGCCTTTGTTCCCATGGCGGCCCGCCATCTTGTCGCCGGGCTGAGTGCGCCGCTTGACCGCCAAGTAGACCTTCACCATCTTGAGCACACCGGGCGCCAAGTCGTCTCCGGCGGTGATCTTCGCCTTCTTCTCCTCGAAACGCCGGTCGAACTCCTTGCGCAGGACCTTGATCTGTTGAGCAACGGCCTCGAGCTGGCGGTTGGCATCCTCGTTGCGCAACCGGATCTCGAACCACTTCTCCCGCGACACCTCGGCGAGGTACCCCTCGGTGACCCTGGAACCCGCCTTCAGGCCCCTGGGCCCGCCCTCGGCGGTCTTGCCCATCAACAGCCGCTCCACACGCTGGAAGGTGTCGTCCTCGACGATGCGCAACTGGTCGTTCAGATCCTTCTTGATGCTCGCGAGTTCCATCTTCTCGATCTCGAGCGCACGCTGGTCCTTCTCCACCCCGTCGCGCGTAAACACCTGCACGTCGATCACCGTGCCATCCATGCCGGACGGCACGCGTAGCGAGGTGTCCTTCACGTCGGATGCCTTTTCGCCGAAGATCGCCCGCAACAGCTTTTCTTCCGGGGTCATCGGCGACTCGCCCTTCGGCGTTACCTTGCCGACCAGAATGTCGCTCGGATTGACCTCGGCACCGATGTAGACAATGCCCGCCTCATCCAGGTTGTGCAGGGCGTCCTCGCCCACGTTCGGAATGTCGCGGGTAATCTCTTCCTGACCCAGCTTGGTGTCGCGGGCCATGACCTCGAACTCCTCGATATGGATCGAGGTGAACACGTCGTCGCGAACGATACGCTCGGAGATGAGGATCGAGTCCTCGAAGTTGTATCCCTGCCAAGGCATGAAGGCGACCAGCACGTTACGGCCAAGCGCCAACTCACCCAGATTGGTCGAGGGTCCGTCGGCGATGATGTCGTCCCGCTCAACCACGTCGCCCACCTTCACCAACGGCCGCTGGTTGATGCAGGTGTTCTGGTTCGAACGCTGGAACTTCAGCAGATTATAGATGTCCACGGCCTGCTCGCCGGTCGTGGTCTCTTCGCTGACCCGGACAACGATGCGCGTGGCATCCACTTGGTCGATGATGCCGGACCGGCGGGCGCCAATGGCAACGCCGGAATCGCGCGCCACCGTGTCTTCCATGCCGGTGCCCACCAACGGCGCTTCGGATTTCAGCAGAGGCACCGCTTGCCGTTGCATGTTCGAACCCATGAGCGCCCGGTTGGCGTCGTCGTTCTCGAGGAACGGAATCAACGCCGCCGCGACCGAAACAAGCTGCTTCGGCGAAACGTCCATGAATTCAATTTCCTCGGGCTGCAGCATCAGATAGTCGCCGCCCTGCCGGCACGACACCAGATCGTCGACAAAGCGGAAGTTACGGTCCAGCGTGGCATTCGCCTGGGCGATGGCATAGCGGCCTTCATCCATGGCCGAGAGGTAATGCACCTCGTCGCTGACCTTGCCCTTTACGACCTTGCGGTACGGGCTTTCGATGAAACCGTACTGGTTCACCCGTGCATATGTCGCCAGCGAATTGATAAGGCCGATGTTCGGGCCTTCCGGCGTCTCGATCGGGCAGATGCGGCCGTAATGCGTGGGATGCACGTCCCGCACTTCAAAGCCCGCGCGCTCACGGGTCAGGCCACCCGGCCCCAGGGCCGACAGGCGCCGCTTATAGATCGGAAGAGCACACGTCTGAACTCCAGTCACACTGATATATCTCGTATGCCGTCTTCTGCTTGAAAAAAAAAAAAAAATAAAGAAGAGAAAAAAAAAAAAAAACAAGTAATAATAGCTAACATAACACAATATATACACCAGTCCACAGGACTAATAATCTACTACATACACGTCACACA
>CAJVYZ010000486.1 GCA_913009915.1 uncultured Gemmatimonadota bacterium
GGGGAGTGGATGGGGCGAACGTCGACCCACAGGCGGGCGCGCTTGATGACCGGCGCGAGAGCGTAGGCGAACGGCAAAGGCGGGATCATGAGCGCACCGATGGTCGGCAGCAACAACGGCCAGGCGAATCGATGCCACGAATGGTAATCAACCCGGGCGACGATGCTGAGAAGCAGGCCGCCAACCAGGGCGCCGGTGAATTGCCGTGCCGCAAACCCGACACCGGTTTCGCCGGGAGCGATGAAGCTCGACGCACTGTAGGTATTGGCTATGCCAAAGGCTACCAGGATGGCCGTAACGGTCAGCAGCAGGCGGGTTTCCCAGCGCAGGTCGCTATCGGCAATCTGCCGTTTGGCGCTCACAGCCGGCCGACCGCTTCCCGGAAAGTCGTGCCGCGTTCTTCGTAGTTGGTGAACATGTCGAAGCTGGAACAGGCGGGGGACAGGAGCACCGCATCACCTTCCCGTGCCAAATGGCGCGCGCGCGTCAACACGTCTTCGAAGCGGCTCTCCTGGTAAACCGGTACCGTGCCGGTCAGATCCCGGACGATGATCGGCGCCGCCTCTCCGTAGGCGATGACGGCGCGGCAGTGTCGCAGCGTTGGCGCCAGGCTGGTGTACGGCGCGCCCTTGTGTCTCCCGCCGAGCAGCAGCACGAATGGGGCATCGAGAGCGGCGGTCGCCATGGAGGTCGACACCACGTTGGTGGCCTTGGAGTCGTTGATCCACACCACGCCGTCCACCGTGGCGACCGGTTCCAAGCGGTGAGGCAACGGGCGGAAACTCGCCAAGCCCCGGTCGAGACCCTCCAGAGAAACCCCCACGGCGTGAACCGCCAGGACGGACGCCAGGGCGTTGGCCACGTTATGGGAACCCAGAAGATGGATGTCGTCCCGGGAGGCCACCACGGTGTCGCCGACCATCAACTGCCGGGTGGCGGCATCGTACCACCCGTCCACCCGCTCCGTCAGGCTGAAGCGAAGGTGCGCGCCGGGTACGCCGGCCGCGATCCGCTGGACCTCCCGGTCGTCGGCGTTGGTGACCCAGATCGAATCGGGCGTAGCATTCCTGAACAGATTGGCCTTGTCGCCGTAGTACGCCTCCAGTGAGCCGTATCGATCCAGATGGTCGGGCGTCAGGTTTAGCAGTACTCCTACATCGGGAACCACGTGCGGCGCATCGTGAAGCTGAAACGACGACAGTTCGACCACCACCCACGGGGGGGCGGCATCGTCCATCGCCACTTCACTGAGGGCGAGTCCGATGTTCCCCGCGGCCACCGACGGGCGCCCGGCGGTGGCAAGCAGGTGGGCCACGAGTGCCGTGGTGGTCGTCTTGCCGTTGGTGCCGGTCACCCCGAGCATCCTGGTACCATCGGCCAGTGCTCGGGCGGCGACGTCGACCTCGGCGAACACCGGCGTACCGACCTTCTTGGCCGCCAGGATGGCCGCCGCGGTCGGCGGGACGCCCGGCGAAACCACCACGGCAGCGGCCGCGGCGATGCGGATCAGATCGTGCGACCCCAATTCGACCACCACGCCGAGGGCTTCCAGTTCTTTCATGGCTGACGCGTCGGACGGCGACGCCTTGTCAGAGGCGTACACCGCCACACCGCCGCGCCGAAGCAGCCGGCTGACGGCGACGCCGCTCCGGCCCAACCCGATGACGGCCACTTCGCGCCCGGGTTTCCGCCACTCGGCAAACACTAGCGCACCTTCAGCGTGGCTAGAGCCACCAGGGCACAGAACACCCCAACGATGTAGAAACGGGTGACGACCGTGGTCTCGCGCCAGCCCAGCTTTTCGAAGTGATGGTGCAGCGGTGCCATGCGAAAGACCCGGTGGGCGTTGGCGTACTCGCGGCCGCGAGTGCGCTTGAACCACTTGTAGACCCCGGACTGCAGCAAGACCGAAACCGCTTCCGCGGCGAACACTCCGCCGATCAGGAGCAACAGGAACTCCGCTTTGAGCAGGATGGCTACGGTGCCCAAGGCGCCACCGATCGCCAGGCTTCCGGTATCGCCCATGAAGACGCCGGCCGGATGGGCGTTGAACCAGAGGAATCCCAGGCTCGCGCCCAGAAGCGCGGCACAGAACACCGCCAGTTCCCCGGCTCCGCTGAGGTAGAACACGTTGAGGTATTCGGTGACATCCACCCGGCCGTAGACATAGGCGAACACGCCGAACGCGCCGGCGGCGATGGCCGTCAACCCCGCGGCCAGCCCGTCCAGCCCGTCGGTCAGATTGACGGCGTTGGTCGTTCCGGTGATCACGAACGTCACGAACAGGACGAACGCGACCGGGGTGAATACTACGACGACATACTTGAACAGCGGCACGGTCGTGGCGCTCGCCGGAATGAGATCGGGAGACACCACTGGATCGACCAGCAACATGATCCCGAGCATGAGGCCGAAACTCGACTGTCCCAGCAATTTCCACTTCGCCACCAACCCTCGTGACTTGCCTTGGACCACCTTCAGGTAGTCGTCCAGGAACCCGATCGCCCCCATCCACAGCGTGGCCAACATCGCCACCAGGACGAACCGGTTGCTCACTTGAGCCCACAACAGCGTCGGCGCCAGAGTGGCCACGATGATGATGATGCCCCCCATGGTGGGGGTGCCGCGCTTCTCCTGGTGAGTCGTCGGCCCGTCGGCCCGGATGACCTGCCCGATCTTGCGAGACCGCAGTTGCCCGATGACGACGGGACCGACCAGAAAGGCGAGCAGCCAAGCCGTGACCATCGCTCCCCCCGCCCGGAAGCTGATGTAGTTGAAGAGGTTGAATACTATGTGCGTGGAGCTGAGATCGGAAGAGCACACGTCTGAACTCCAGTCACACTGATATATCTCGTATGCCGTCTTCTGCTTGAAAAAAAAAAAAAAAAAACAAAAAAAACAAGAAAAAAAAAAAAAAAAACCAAAAAAAAAAGAAGAGATAAAAATAAATGCAGTATTTAAATGAAAAGTGTCAAGTCATCATACAACATTATTAATTGATAAACACATAACGACAGAAGTT
>CAJVYZ010000487.1 GCA_913009915.1 uncultured Gemmatimonadota bacterium
GCTATGGATGTGTTTATAATGGACGGGCGAACACGTGGGACTGACCTTGTACCGTACAGCGCGCCATTTTTTTTTTTTTAATGATACGGCGACCACCGAGATCTACACTCTTTCCCTACACGCCGCTCTTCCGATCTCCTCGATCCGCGAGCAGCCACGGCCCTGGTGTTCTTTCCTTTGGTGGCTACCTGGGTGTGCGACACTGCCGCCATGTTCGGCGGCCGGGCCATGCAAGGGCCCAAGATGGCTCCGACCATCAGCCCGGGAAAAACCTGGTCCGGGACAGTGTCGGGGGTGATCGGTGCGTTGATCGTGGTGCCCGTCTGGCAAGTCGTGGCCCTCGGGCCGGCCGGCGTGGCCCTCCCGTGGGCGGTCGCGCTGCTGATAGCGGGCGCCGCCGGGGTGTTGGGTCAGTTGGGTGATCTCGCGGAATCGCTCTTCAAGCGTGAAGCGGGCGTCAAGGATTCCAGCGCCATCATTCCAGGACACGGCGGCGTCCTCGACCGGCTCGACTCGCTCTACGTCGTCCTCCCGGTGACCGCCCTGCTGTATCGCGCGTTCGGGATCATCTGATGCGCGGCATCGCTCTGCTCGGCTCGACGGGGTCCATCGGCCGCAGCACGCTGAAAGTCCTCAAGCGGCACCGGGAAGAATTCCGCATCGTGACGCTGACTGCGGGACGCAACAGCGGCCTACTGGAAGCGCAGTGTGCCGAGTGGTCGCCCCGTTTCGCCGGGCTCGCGGGCGTGAGTGCCGCCATCAACGGCATCCCCAGTGGCCCTGAGGTATTGATCGAGGCGGCGACCCATCCGGAGGTGGACGTGGTGGTGAACGCCGTGGTCGGCGCCGCCGGACTCGACGCCACCTTGGCCGCGCTACGGGCCGGGAAACGGGTGGCCCTGGCCAACAAGGAAACCCTGGTCATGGCCGGGGACTTGGTGGCCGAGTCGGCCCTGGAGGGTGGCGGCGAAGTGGTGCCCGTGGATTCCGAGCACAGTGCGGTGCTGCAGTGCCTGGCCGGCGCCGAGTCGCCCCTGTCCCGCCTGATCCTAACGGCTTCGGGTGGCCCGTTTCGGGAATGGGATGCGGAGCGAGTAACGGCCGCCACGGTCAGCGAGGCTCTCAATCACCCCACTTGGAACATGGGCCACAAGATTACCGTAGATAGTGCAACGCTGGCCAACAAGGCGCTCGAGGTCATCGAAGCCCACTTCCTGTTCGGGCTGCCCTACGACGCCGTGGAAGTGGTGGTGCATCCGCAGAGCATCATCCACGGGTTTGCCGAATTCTGCGACGGGAGCGTGGTGGCTCAGTTGGGGTTTCCCACGATGGAATTGCCGATTCTCTATGCGCTGACGCACCCCCGCCGCCTGCCGGACGATGGCGTTCGCCGGTTCGATCCGGTGGCTGCCGGGCCGCTCACGTTCGAGCCAGTGCGGACCGACGTGTTCCGGGCGTTCGGGCTGGGGCTGGCGGCCGGTCGGGCAGGGGGTACCGCCCCGGCGGTATTCAACGCCGCCAACGAGGTAGCGGTGGCGGCGTTCCTCGAGGGCCGGCTGTCGTTTGGCGCCATCGCCGACGTTATCGATCGCGTGCTGGAGCGTGAGGGCTCCGAGCCCGTCGCCACGCTGGAGGCCGTTCGCGCGGCCGACCACCGGGCCAGAGTTCAAGCGGAAGAGGTGATTGCGTGAGCATGCTGCTGTCCGTCGGCGCCCTGATCATCGTGTTGGGCGTGTTGATTTTCATCCACGAAGCGGGCCACTTCATCGCGGCCAAACTCGCCGGTATCCACGTCCACCGCTTTTCGCTGGGACTGGGGACGCCGATCAAGGCGCTGAGCTTTACCCGGGGGGGAACGGAATACGCCGTGAGCTGGATTCCGCTCGGTGGCTACGTCAAGATGGCCACGGCGGAAGAAGAGGTAACCAGTTCCGCCCTTGAAGGGGGCCGGCCAGAGCGTGAGGTGCCGCCCGATCAGTACTTCGAGAGCAAGCCGGTGTGGGTACGCATGGTGGTGATCCTGGCCGGGGTCACCATGAACGCGCTGTTCGCTTGGGCGATTTACACGTTCATCATTGCCAAGAACGGTCTGCCCTACGACCCGACCACCACCGTCGGCTTCGTCACCGAGGACCTCCCGGCCGGCGCCGGGCCCCTGAGCAACCTGGTACCCGGCGACTCGATCATCGCCATCGGTGACACGCCCGTCGACTCGTGGGGTGAGATCCGCCGCCTGATTCAATCGACGTCCAACGAGACCATCGTCATTCACCTGGCCGGGAAGGCGCCGGTCGAGTTGACCATCCACCCGGATGCGCTGGTGGAGCGGATCCAGGCGGCCGGTGCCATCTTCCCCTACTTGCCGGCCGTGGTGGGCGGTGTCTTGGCCGATACGCCGGCAGACAGTGCCGGCATGGTCACCGGTGACACCATTCTGAGCATCGACGGCTCTCCCACGCCGCAATGGTACGACCTGGTGGAGTTCGTGTCACAGAACCCGGGGCGGGAACTGGCATTCGTGCTCGGCCGGGCCCAGGGCACCGATACCGTCCTGGCCACCCCGGCCGCCGTGGTTGACACCGCCGCTGACGGAGAGCTCCGCACCGTCGGGCGGATCGGCATTGCGCGTGTGTCGATGGAGCAGCGCCGCTCGCTGTCCCTGGGAGCCGCTGTGGTGGAGGGCGCCAAAGAGACGGCCAATTACGGGACCATCGTGATCCGGTCGGTCCGCGGGCTGCTGACAGCCCGGGTCTCGACCCGGGAGTTGGGCGGCCCCATCATGATCGGGCAAATAGCCGGGGCGACGGCACGGGCCGGGCTCGATCCGTTCCTGGCGTTCATGGCCCTGGCTTCGACCAAACTCGCTGTGATGAAACTTCTGCCGATTCCGTTGCTGGACGGGGAACCGTTCCTATTTCTTGTCGTCGAGGATCTCTTTTCCCCGCCGCCGTCCGCTAACCTCCGGCGACGCCTGAACTCCGTGGGCTTTGCTCTTCCCATGTGCC
>CAJVYZ010000488.1 GCA_913009915.1 uncultured Gemmatimonadota bacterium
AGCGGTAAGAGTAGTGTGGTTTTGTTTTTTAATGATACGGCGACCACCGAGATCTACACTCTTTCCCTACACGACGCTCTTCCGATCTAGAGTTCATCGATCATGATGGCGCGGGTTGGGTTGGTGAGCACGTTGTGCCAGGTCAGCACCGAGTCTTCGGGTGTGAGGATGTACGGCAAAGGGCCCGCCTCGTCGGTGGCGGCGGAGGGGATCTGGCGGATGCCGTCGCTGAACAGATCCCACGCCATCGAGACCGTTTCAGGGAGACTGTCGACGGGATAGTAGACGATCACCCCCATCAGTGCCTCCGTCAGCCGCAGATCTCGCGGCGGGTCGATCACCCCGGTGGTTCTCAGCGTTCTATAAATGAAATGCACACGGTCGAGTCGGCCTTCGACCGGACGCCCATCAATGGCTACCTGGTTGTGTTGATCCAGGAATGCCACCACGCGGCGCTTGATCTCCTCCTGCTCGGTCACCAGGATGCTGTCCTTCCCGGCCAGGCCGAGGTCGGTCCACCGCTGCAGGTCGCGGGGGCGGAAGACTATCTCTTTACGGACTTCGTGCGGTTCGATGTAGAGATAGGCCGAGAGCGGCGCGTAGAATTGTCGCCGGAGGGCCCGCAGGGTGAAGCGGCTGTACCACGGGTCGTACCAGTCGAGTCCCAGCGTCATGCCCGGGGCCAGGTAACGAAAGTCGTTGACCGGTATGCCCTCGTGGTACACCACGAATCCAATATTGGCTATCGGCCCGGTGGCCCTGGGGCCGGTGCCCGGCGGACTGAACACCAAGGTGTCCGGCTTGCCGGACAGCGGGTAGGATGCCGTGGCCACCAACACCATATCCGCCGCTTCATCCTGGTTGGGGAGAGGGTTGCCGGTGACCTCGTCGCGCAGAATCCGTGGACGTGCCGAGAGGCTGAGCAGCCTCCCAGGGAGAGGAGTGCCGCTACTGGTGGTTATGGTGAGGTCGTCCCTGAAGAACCGCGTCAGCCGCTCGGCCATGGGCGAGGCGCTGCCTTCGAGGCGCTCGAGCAATTCCGGCGGCAGCATGTTGCGGAACGCCGGCAGATCCGCCAGCCCGATCTCCAGCTCCACCAGCACGGAATCCCGCTCGACGAAGAACTCGGCGATGGTGGTGGCCGTCATGGCCCGGGTGATTATCAGGGGATCGGATTGGGCCACCGGAGTGGTGGCCAGGAGCAAGGCGGCCGCCATCAGCGCCCGCCACGGCACAGGGCTCAAACGCATGCGGCTGAGAGACTTCAGGATCATGGAACAGGCAATCTGCCATTTCTCAGGGAGGATTGGAAGGAGGACTGTGCCCGTGGCCTAGTCCGGGCTCCAGGGTTAGAATCCGGGGCACCCAATATCAAAGGAATGCCCCGATGTCCCTTCGCCGCACGTTGCCCCTCGTCGTCACAGTCGTGCTGGTGGTTCTTGGCTGTGGTCGGACCACACAACTTAGCGACGTGTGGGCCGATCCGGTGTGGGACGGGGAGCCGATCGACAACGTCCTCGTCATCGGCGTGAGTCCTGATCCGGACATCCGGAACTCCTTCGAGAAGTACTTCGTCGAGCAGTTCAAGAAGGAAAAGGTTCAGGCGTTCTCCGCCGCGGCGGAACTGGGAGTGGGCCGGATCGATTCGACCGCCATCGCCCGGTACGTCAAAGACCATGAGATCGATGCCATCCTGGTAACGCGACTGTTGGGCTCCGACGTGGACCGTACCTACGTCCAGGGCACCGGGTACATGGGGCCCATGTACTACGGCGGATTCTACGGTTACTACAACTACGGCTACAGCGCCATGTCGACGCCCGGCTATCTGGCTGAATCCACGGTGATCCGGCTCGAGACCAACGTTTATCTGAAGGACTCCCGGCTGTTGTGGTCGGGCATTTCCGACAGCTTCAACCCGGGCTCCGAGGAGGAGGTCATCAAGGGGCTTACCGAAGCGGTGCTGGACGACCTGTACAAGCGCCGGATGCTCTGACCGCGGAACAGCCATGCCCTGGATCAGAACCATCGGCCTAGACGAGGCCACCGGATACCTCAAGCAGCAACTCGAGGCCGCCGTCAAGCGCGCCGGCCGGATCTGGAACATCGTCGGCATCATGAGCCTCAACCCTCGCGTGTTGCGGACGTCGATGGATTTCTACGCCGCGGTCATGTACGGTGGCTCCCCGCTGTCACGGGGGCAGCGCGAACTCCTCGCGGTGGTGGTATCGCGGGTCAACCACTGCCGCTACTGAATCCGCGCGCACGCGCACGACCTCCGGGCCGAGGTCACACAGGACTTTGCCATCGCCGAGGACGAGGCGGACGCGTTCACCCATCAAGTGGCACGCGACTGGACCAAGGCCCAGCTGAGCGCCGCCAACCAGGCGTTGTGCCGTTACGCGGAACAGCTCACGGCCGGCCCCGCCTCCGTGACCCCGGCCGACCTCGACACCCTGCGCCAGCATGGATTCGACGACACCGCCATCCACGATGCCACCCAGGTCATCGCCTACTTCAATTACATCAATAGGATTGCGGACGGGCTTGCGGTGGAGGACGAGGAGTTTATTCGGGCATGGGGGGAGGAGTAGGTAGCTGGTAGCTGGTGGCTGGCGGCTGGTGGCCACGAAGCCAATTTCTGATTTCCGATTTCCTGACCTAGATTCCACTCCATGCCATTCGCGGAAGCCATCCGGCTGGCCCTGCAGGCCATCGCCGGCGCCAAGTTGCGGTCGTTCTTTACGCTGCTCGGCGTGATCGTATCGGTGGCCTTTCTGGTGGCCGTGGTGGCCATCATCCAGGGGATGAACGCGTACGTTCGCGAAAACATCACCGACGCGGTCATCGGCACCAACAGCTTCCAGGTCCGCCGAAGTCCCATCACCATCGGCCTCCTGAGCGACGAGGACATCAAGCGGATCCCCAAACGGCCGCCGATATCCCCCGACGACCCCCGCGCCGTGGAGCACGCCCTTCCAGCTCCGAAAACCG
>CAJVYZ010000489.1 GCA_913009915.1 uncultured Gemmatimonadota bacterium
CGTTGCGCCTCACGCAGGAACTCGGGAAATCCGCCGCCGGCCGCCTGCGGAATCTGCCACGAGTCCTCCCCGGGGTTGAGCAGATGGGCATAGCGCTCACCCGAAAGGAATTCCACTCTCAGAAGCGTGGACAACCCCATGTTGACGGACGGAAAACTGATTCCCAGGGACTGGCCGGCCAGGCCGTCCGGGCAGCGGTATACTTGGCGGGTGAGCCAGGCGGTCGGATGATCGACGAACGTGCGCGGTCCCTCGGGACGGCACTGTTCCGGCAGCAGCGGTCCCGGCATGGCCTGCGGCGGCATCACCTTGGGAACGCTCCACTGGACGTCGAACGCGCCCGACGGCATCTCCCTCACCATGACCTGCACCGGGCGCACGTCGTCGGCCACCGCCGTCGGAGCGGCCACCGCCAGGGCGATGGCGATCCCCGCGACTCCGACGGAACGGCGCTTCGGCCGGAACCTCATTCCGCCGGCTCCAGCTCGGCCTCGGCTCCCTGGTCCGGCGCCTCGTCCGGCAGGTCCTCGAAAACAACCTCGTAGCTGGCGATCACGTCCTTCACGTACTTGTCCTGGAGCTCTCTCCGCGTGACGTCCATCCAGTCCTGCTTCACCCGCTCCTGGACGTCGGCGAAATCCGGTGCGGCGGATTCTACCAGTTGGTGCACGTACACCAGGTGCACGCCATACCCCGACAACACCGGCCCGTGCCATTCGCCGGGCGTGAGGTCGAACACCGGGCCGGCGAAGCCCTGGCCGAACAGCCTGGCGATCTCCGCCTGCGATTTCTGGGGGTAATAGGACTGGAGCATGAACGGATCCCCATGGGCCCCCACCCCCTCGGAAGGTCTTCCCAGCGAGCGCAGCGTGTCCAGAATGGCCTCGGCGTCCTCCAGGGTCTCGTCACCTCGCTTGTCCGGATCGATGAACAGCGTCGTGATAGTGATGAGATCCGGAGGCTGATACCGCTCCACGTTTTCGTCGAAGTAGGTCCTGAGGTCCTGATCGGTGGGCGCCAGGCTGAACTCCAGCAAATTCTGGGCAAGGCCCAGGAGCTTGCGCCCCAGCATGCGGCGAACGACGGCGTCGTTCTGGTCCAGGCCCATCGCCATCGCGTGCCGATACAGAGCGATTTCCTGCACATAGTCCCTGACGATCCCCGTGAGTTCCTCTTGTGTCGGCGCCCGGTTCCAGCGCGCCCGCCAGGCGGCGTCGAGCCGGCTCACCTCCGCGGCCGTGACCACGATGACCTTGTCGGGCTCTCCGGCGGAGCTACCGCCTCGCCAGGCGTAGAGGCCGTAGAATACGGTCCCCAGAACGAGGAATTGAACCAGCGGCTGCCTGACCGCCTTCACGATGCCTTGTCTCAAACCAGAGAGCACTAGTTTCTCCTTCGTCCGACTTTTCAGGCCCGTGTATCAGAGCGGCGAAGACCAGGACTCTTCCCGATCTTCGCCGCTTCTGGGAAACTACCGACCGGACTTCCAAGTCTCCAGTTTCTAATTTCCAGTTTCCAATCGCCCCGCTGCCACGGCTGCTACCCGCTGCCCTACGGGCACGGCTTCGCCGGCATGATCTGCGGCGTCGACAATACGGCCAGATTGCCGTCCAGCGCTGCCAGGCGCATGGCGTTGATCTCGTTGTAGTCCTCGTTTTGGAACAGCCGCGTCATGGCATCCTTCGAGGGGAAGGTGAACGAGACGAAATGGTCCCAGTACTCCTCGGACACGATCGGCATTTCCGCCCGCACGGACAGTACCACTTCTCCGCCAGCCGCTTCGAGAATCGGCTGAAACGCGGCCGCGAATTGCTCGTAGGCTTCCCGGCCCCCGTCCTCCTTGAACCGGAGGAACTCGGAAATCACCACGTTGTCGGGTGTGGCAACCACCCGGGTGCAGCTCCGCAGGAAGTTGGCGATCGACCCGGTGGCGTTGTAGATGGCCTCGCCATCGCTGAGCACGTACAGCATGCGCTCGTAGTTGCCGGCCACCCGGTCGGGGATGGCCGCCTGGTAGGCCGTGTCCCGCTGGAGCTGCAGATAGGACGCCCGCCGTGGATACATGGCGTAGGCTACACCATCCCAATCCTGGCTCAATCCGAAGATCGGGTTCATGTCGGTGATGCCTTCGGCGTGATAGATGATGTCACCACCGACACCGATGATGCCCTCACCGGCTGCGGCGCCGTACAGGCCATAGCGCGAGCCGTCTCCCCTGGGCCGGTAGCGCAGGAAATTGAGGTTGATCGTCGGGCCGTTATCGGGCTGCTTGGCGAGCGCCTCGAAAAACGCCGGCGTGGCGTTGATCTTCCACACCGCTTCCATGAACGTCTTGGGGTGTTCCTTGGACACGATGCCCGGCGGTAGATTCGGGTCCTGCGCGCGGGCTCCATCTGCCACCGTGACCGAGACCAGGGCGGCTATGGCAAGGCACCCTGCGACAGATTTCTCGATTGTCGACATGCTCTCTCTCTCCCTCTCTCTCGTACAGGATGTCAGGTTGTGACGGTCTCCGGGGTGACCCCGGCTTCCTTGAGGAAGTCCCGGATCGCCAGGACCTCGTCCTTGCTGTCGATGTTCTTCGTGTGTGGCTGGGAGAACCTCCGCTCGACCCCGTTCAGTGTCACCTTGACCCCGGACTTCGAATCCAGCACCTCGGCGCCCAGGTCGTCGAACAAATTGACCACCTTCCAGCAATCGATGTTCATCGAGATCGGGTGGGCAAAGAGTTCCTGCAGCGTGCGGCGGTGTTTCCCGTCGATCTTCGTGTTCGTCACTCTCTCGTATCCTTTCATGGGGCGCTACATGAACGACCAGCCGGCGTCGATCGCAAAGAACTGCGCCGTCTGGCCGGTACCCACGCCGTCGATGAGCGTGGCCACGAAATGGGCCGCCTGTTCCGGCTCGACCAGTTGGCGCATGGGCAGTCCGTCCTCGATTTGCTTGCGGACGGCCGGGTCGTTCCCGTTGACGTCGTCGAGGAACCCCGGGT
>CAJVYZ010000490.1 GCA_913009915.1 uncultured Gemmatimonadota bacterium
AATGTAATATCCCAGTGTCGGATAGCCGAAGAACCCGAGGATCACGGAGGATCGCAGCGCACACTCGAAGCGGTAGAACGCGTAGGCGGCCATGTCCGAATGGGCCCGGGGCAGGACGCCGAAGAGGATGACCTGGAATCGCGACGCTCCCGCTGCGCGCAGCGCCGCGCCGGAGTCCCGCGGCGCTTCATCCAGCAGCTCCGAGAACACCTTGGCGAACGTCCCGCCGAAGGGTATGGCGATGGCGATCACCGCGGTCAGGTTGGCAATGCCCCGGCTGCTGCCGCTGATGGCGATGTCACCGTCGAGCGTCTCCGCTTCGATCCTGCGGGTCGTCCCGTCGAGGATGACGTCGCCGCTGACGGAGTTGAACCAACCGGTGACATCGCTGGCGACGATCGTCGCGGTGACGGTCTTTACCGACACCTGGGCGCCCCGGGGAAGCCGGATGTCGAGTTCGGCCGGGGCCATGACGTCCCCGTCACCCTCCACCATCAACTTCCACGCGCCGCGGGCGCCACCCAGGAACAGCGTGCCCCCGTCGACGGCGCCGCGCACGTGAAGCGAGTCGAGATCCCAGGCCCGCAGGCGGACGCTCCCGGCCGGCAGCCAGAGCTTCAAGCGCATGTCGGCAGCCACCGGGTAACCGCGCTCGACCGGTTCCTGGCACGCCACCTCAGTCGATTCCCCTCCGATGAGGGACGCTAACAGCAACAGCACCACCGGCGACCTGGTCATGAGATCGACTCCGTGGCGTGCGCCAGGACCAACACTTTCTGCCGGTAGGTCGTTGCCAGCAGTTGCAGGAGGGCTGCGTTGCCAGGTTCCTGGTCCAGGACCCCCTGGATTTCAGCGAGGGCCTCGTCGACGACGCGGAGGTTGCTCTCGACGCTGGCGACCGTCTCCGGCGGCAGCCGGTGACGTTGCCGGGCGAATTCCTGCGCCAGGCGATCGGTCAGCCCCTCGTAGTTGGCGATCAGCATGCCCACTTCCGCCGGCGCGTTGGCCGGAGCAACGATCGGTCCGCTCGCGGTGCCCGGAGCCACCACCTGAGGCTCGGGAGACACCAGGATTACCGTGATGCCCGCGGTGACCAGCACCAGGATTGCGGCTGCTACCAGTGCCGTGCCAGTGGTGACCCACCACGGCCGGGTGGGCGTCGGCCCCGGCGGTCCCCCGGCGATGGCAGCAATCTTGCCGGATTCGATCCGGCCGCGGATCGACGGCCATAGGTCCTCAGGCGGGGGGATCTCGGTCGGCGCAGAGGCCGCGGCGGCCAGCAGCGCCTCGAGGCGTACCATCCGGTCACGGCACTTTGCGCAACCGTCGAGATGTTGGCGCAGTGCCTGGCTCTCCGATTCCGGAAGGACTTCGTCGCACAGCTCGTGAAGTTGGTTGTCAGCTAGGTGCTCGCTCATGAGAGTGCCTCCATCAACAACCGGCGCGCCCGATGCAGTTGGGCACGCATGGTTCCTGGCGCCGAGCCGGTCATATCGGCGATCTCCCGGTGCCGGTAGCCTTCGATGTCGTGCAGGATGAACACAGCCCGAGCCTTGGGCGGGAGTTGCCGAACAGCTCGTTCGAGGTCCATCCGCACTTCGTCGCTCCGCTCCCTAGCCGCACCGCCGAGGATCTCAGGGTCACCGGTCGGTTCGACTCGCGCTTCCCGGCGGTTCCGGCTTCGGGTGTGTTCGAGCACGACGTTGACGGCCACCCGGTGGAGCCAAGTGCCGAACCGGCTGTCGCCGCGGAACGTCCCGATGCGTTCCCAACACCTAACGAACACGTCCTGCGTCAGTTCCACCGGCATACCCGCATTGAGCATCCCGTAATAAGATTCGTAGGAGATGTAGTTATAGTAATCGGCAAAGTGATTGGTCAGCACAACGCCAAAGGCATCGATCAGGCCGGTGTCTGCAACACCCGATTTACCAAATAGCGGCAGGCCGCTGACGGCATTAATGATCTGCTCCTCATCCACCTCCGTCGAGACACTCTGCGCCTCGGGAAAACCGAAACGTGCAGGCGCCGGGCTCAGTTGCGCCGGAAGCTTCAAATAATTCTCGATTGGGTGAAGCGGTCCCTCGCTTTTGTACCAATCCACCGGCGCGTGCGTCTGCTTGCATACCGTCTCGACGGTCTCCAGGCCGGTCATGCCGGCAATGTAACCCGCGTTGAAATAACAGCTGCACTCGCCCTGGCCCTGCATGACCGCAGCCTGACCATAGTGCGAGGTCGGTGTCAGCCACTCGGTAGCCACAGCGGAGCGTCGCAGCTTGCCGAAGCCACAGAAAGTGAACTCCGAGATTAAATCCTCATCGGTATAGCCTGCATTGCGCAAATGGCGCACCAGAGGCACCACCGCGTCAGTCAAGAGTCGGCGCGGCTGGCAGTCACCCGCGCCTTCCGACAACATCACGGCTGTTTGCAGATAGGCGTTGTAGTAATTGCAGTGGAAGACCCGGTTCAGTCCTCCGATAAAGGTCTGGCCGTGTTCATTGCTCATCTCGGATGTCATCTTAGTCCCTTTTTTCTTATATCTGTCGTCGCGCTGTGTCTGCTCACGCACCACCGAACAGGCGTTTTATCCAGGATCCCAACCCCGCCTTCCTTTGCGGCTCGATGGGCGCCGCCGGTGCAAATGTCTGAGGTGGAGGCGCAGCACGGGTATTTTCCATCACCGGTTTTTTAGGCTTAACACACAACTTGTTCAACTCGCCGTCGAAATCGACGCCAAACTGATCGTTAACCATTTTCTGCAGAACAAGCATATCGTCCGGATCGATAACAATCTTCTCGGCACTGAAATCCACCCCCCGCTGCCGATCGAGATTGAACCGCAGGGTACAGCGGGAGGCCATCGCACGGCCCTCGATTGGGCTCAGCTGTAACAGCTTGCGTCGCGCAGTGATCAGGGCAAACAGATCCGCGACGACAATAGTGCATGGCTCGTCGGCCGCCTTGGGGTTAGTCATCCAGGTCTCCTTG
>CAJVYZ010000491.1 GCA_913009915.1 uncultured Gemmatimonadota bacterium
CGCGCGTGCGGTCACTTGCGTCGTCGTACTGGTGCCTGTACATGTGCACTTCGTACAACACGTGTTTGGTTTTAATGCAGTCTTGTTCGCTATTCTGTCATAATAGTTTTTTTTTTTTTTTTTCAAGCAGAAGACGGCATACGAGATATATCAGTGTGACTGGAGTTCAGACGTGTGCTCTTCCGATCTGCCATCTTGCGAACGATGTCGTCGTACCAACCGGCGGCCAGCCCGTGCCGGTCCCCTCCGCCCAACTCGTTGTCCGTCAGGTAGCCGATACTCGGGCCGTCTATTCCGGCCTGTACCCGATAGCCGAAGGTGACTCCCGGGTGTTGCAACCGCATGGTATCGACGGTCCACGATGAGACGGTCAGCCGTCCGGGCTCGAGTTCGTCTACCGTGACTTCAGCGCCGGCCCGTGCCAGGGGGATGGGGAACACCACCGGGTCCATCTGCTGGCGTAATACCTCTTCGAGCGACCTCCCCTCCGGCCCCGGCCCCCGGATGCCGATGTGGTAGCCCTCCTGGTACAGCGGCTTGAAGAAGGGTAATCCCTGAATGTGATCCCAGTGCACGTGTGACAGCAGCACGTCGATGTGGCGGGTGGCCGGCCGGTGGGCCGTCAGCCACTCACCAAACAGGCGAATCCCGGTCCCCGCGTCGAGCACCAACACCTCGTCGCTGCCGTTGGTGAGAACGACGCACGGCGTATTGCCGCCGTACCGGGCCGTCATCTCCCCCGGTGCCGCGATCGAACCGCGGACGCCCCAAAAGGTTACCTGGACGGTCACGCGACGCGGTGTCCCATGGTCGAACCTACCTGGTGGGAGTGGGCCCGGCCATCAGCCGGCTCACGGTGTTGAGGTGATACGGGTCACGGACGCTGGGCTGCGTCCAACAGCGCCCGGCGGTTCAGCAGCACGATTTCCTTGCGGCTCACCTGGATGATCTCGCGATTGACGAGATTGCGCATTGTCCGGGAAACCGTCTCGCGGCTCGAGCCGATCATCTGGGCGATGGTGTGATGGGTGAGTTTCTTGGTGATCCGGTCGCCCCCCTCGTCCTGAGCAAGACGCAACAGCAGGGCTGCCACTCGTCCATTGACGTCGAGCAGCACCAGGGCGCCGATCTTCTCATCGGCCAGCCGGAGCCGGCCCGACAGTTCAGCCAGGAGCGATATGGCCACGGCCGGCGACTGGCGCAGCCGGGCCTGGAAATCGTCTCGCCGGAGCAGGAGCAGGATCGAGTCTTCCATGGCAATGACGTGGGCCGAGCGCGGTCGATCGTCGAGCAGGGCCATTTCGCCGAAGAACGTTCCCTCACCCAGCACGGAGAGGATCACCTCCCGGCCGTCTTCGCCGATGAGGACGACCTTCACTTGGCCGTCGGCCACCAGATACAGGGTATCTCCTGGGTCGTCCTCGAATACGATGACACTCCCCTTGGGGTAGGTGCGTTCCCGGGTCAGAGTTGCAAACGCCTGGAGATCTTCTTCCGGGAGACGGCTGAACAGTGGAACGGAGCGTAGGACGTCGGCTGGTGGCAGCGGCACGGGAGCCTCGGGCTGGGGTGTGGAACCGCTCAAACGATAAGAGGGTGCGGGCGAGCGTGTCAAATGGTGGCTAGGGGAAAAGAGGGCTAAGAGGGAAAAGAGGGCTAAGAGGGAAAAGACGTATTAGCCCTCTTAGCCCTCTTAGCCCTCCTAGCCCAAACCGTCCGCCGCCGCTTCCATATAGCTCCCAACCTGATTACTGTAAGGGGCTTATCTAGGGACCCGGCTCAGGCCGGGCCTGGTTTTCCGAAGTCAAGGAGTCGGGCCGTGAAGCCGAATATCCATCCAGTCTACCACAAGGTCCAGGCCGTCTGCGCCTGTGGCAACGAATTCTGGACACGCTCCACCATGGACAGTATCCACGTGGAGATCTGTTCCCAATGCCACCCGTACTTCACCGGCAAGCAGCGCCTGGTGGACACGGCTGGTCGCGTGGATCGGTTCCGCCGCAGGTACCAGAAGACCCAGGCCTCCGCCACGGAGGCCTGAGGCGATGGAGGTACGGCTCCGCCAGGCGCTGGCCCGGGCGGAGGAGGTGGCGCTGCAACTGGCGCATCCAACCGTGGCCCAGGACCCCGCCAAGCTGAAGACTCTCGGACGGGAGCACGCTCGCCTCCAACCCCTCGTTACCGCGGCGGCGCGCATCGAGCGGCTGCGGGATGAGTACCACCAAGCTCGGGAATTGGCTCAGGACGCCGATCCCGAGCTTGTCGCGTTGGCCCAGGCGGATCTCGACGAGTTGGGGCCTGAGATCGCCGAGCTGGAGGCAACCATCCAGGAACTGCTGATCCCGCGCGATCCCCATGATGACCGCGATGTCATTGTCGAGATCCGGGCCGGTACCGGCGGCGATGAGGCGGCGCTGTTCGCCGCCGACCTCGAGCGCATGTACCGCCGTTTCGTCGAACGCCACAAGCTCACGGTCGAGGCCATCTCGGCCAGCGAGGGCTCGATGGGAGGCTACAAGGAAATCGTCTTCGCCGTCCGGGGCCGTGGGGCGTTCGGCCTCCTCCGCCGCGAGGCCGGGGTACACCGGGTGCAGCGGGTGCCGGCCACGGAGACCCAGGGGCGGATCCACACATCGGCGGCCACGGTGGCCGTGTTGCCGGAAGCCGAAGACGTCGACGTCGAGATCAACCCCCAGGACCTGAAAATCGACGTATTCCGCTCGTCGGGCCCGGGGGGCCAGAGCGTCAACACCACCGACAGCGCGGTCCGCATCACCCACCTCCCGAGCGGTCTAGTGGTGTCCCAACAGGATCAGAAATCGCAGCTCCAGAACAAGCTGAAGGCCATGGAAGTGCTGCGGGCCCGGTTGCTCGACCGGATGATCGCCGAGCAGGAATCGGCGCGAGCTTCCGAACGGCGTGCCATGGTCCGCACCGGCGATCGGACGGGCCCGATCAGAAAGTAACATGCACCGCAGCGCCGC
>CAJVYZ010000492.1 GCA_913009915.1 uncultured Gemmatimonadota bacterium
TGATAAAAAAAAGAAAAAAAAGATAGTGTTTTTTTTTTCAAGCAGAAGACGGCATACGAGATATATCAGTGTGACTGGAGTTCAGACGTGTGCTCTTCCGATCTGGATGCCGTGGGACTTGAATGTCACGCTGGATTTCGAGAAAGACGTATGGGAGCTCTACCACGTGGCTGAAGATTTCTCGGAGTCACGAAATCTCGCCGCCGAGATGCCGGACAAGCTCGAGGAGCTGAAAGCAATCTTTGAAGAGGAGGCGTGGAAGTACAACGTCTACCCGCTGTACGATGACATGATCCAGCGCGTGGCCAAGCAACAGGACCGCTTGTTCGGCGACCAGACGGTGTACACATACTTCGCGCCGGGGGCGATACGTATCGCGGAAAAGTCGTCCGCGCCGGTGAAAGGCCGCTCGCACTCAATCACGACGACGATTGATCTGCAGGGCGACGAGCAGGGAGTCATCGTAGCGTGTGGCGGCATGACCGGGGGCTACACGATGTTCCTCAAGGACGGAAAGCTGTACTTCGACTACAACTTTCTCGATGGCCTGTATTACACGCTCGAATCTCCCGCGCTGCCTCGCGGGAAAACGGAGTTGAAGTACGTATTCACGGCCAAAAAGGACAATCCGTTTTCCGGCCTCGGTGAGCTCTTTGTCAACGGCAACAAGGTAGACGAGACGGAACTCGCGCAGATGCACATGGCCACCTACTCCCTGGCCGAGACTTTCGACATCGGTCGCGACACGGGAACGCAGGTATCCAAACTGTACCGTGGACCAAACCCGTTCATGGGTAAACTTGATCGCGTGATCGTCGAGTTGACGGACTAACGGTTGCCAGGTCGAACGTAGAGCGGGGCCGGCCTGGAGCGACCGGGCGGCCCCGCGACTGCTCGCCTCCCTCGTCTCAGACTGTGGGCGCAAGGTGGGCAAGGTCGCCGGTCACCACGGAACCGGTTCAGGTTCGAGCGACGCCTGACACCCGATCAGATCCATTGGCTACGGCTGCAACTTCCAACGACACCCTCACATACGACGACCCCGCCCTCGCAAGAGAGCGGGGTCCGTGTCTGGATGGGGAGTCCGCACGGGCCTCGAGTTTTCGCCTTCACCGGTGAGCTGGACCGCGTGACAATCACGCTGACCGATTAGGCCGGCCATTCGGGCCAGTAGCGCGTCATTCAGTTCGAGGGGCGCGTCGGCTCAGAAGCGCACGCCCAACGTGATTGGCAGGTAGTTGAGGCTGGCGTCGTAATATGAAACGTCGAGATACAGGGTGACGGTTGGGGCCAGGTCGTAATCCACGCCCGCTCCGACCAGGTACCCGAAGTTGGTGTCGTTGCCGGCTTTCTCAGTGTTCATCCAGAACACACCGAGTCCAACACGTCCGTAGGGCTTCAGTTTGCCGTCCATGCCTGGAACGTGTATGCGCGCGACTGCGGCCACATCGATCACGGAGACATCGCCGCCGGTGTCGAAGCCGCTCTTTTGCCCGAAGCTCCAGTAGCCGATCTCGAGGCCGGCCTTGAGGATGGGGGTGGGCAGCATGCTGAAGGTGCCGACGATTCCCCACTGCCCGTCGTTGGCGTCGGAGAAGCCGCTTGGTCCGATGGGGACCGGAAAAGAGATGCCGACCGATGGCAGGAACGGTAGAGCTTGTGCGGTACCCGCGGGGGCTAGCCAGATGAGTGCTAGGGCTGCAATGGCTGCAAACAGTCTTCTCACGTATAGCCTCCAGGTCGTCAATTTCTGGGTGTATTGCGTCGCAGCGGATCCCGAGCCCGGCGGGCGGCAATCTTCGCAGGGTAGGTGATCAAGTGTTGCGGAGCAAGTTCAAAAGGGCTCCCTCGACGCTGGCGGACAAGCCGTCTATATTCGGCCTCCATGATCAATCTCGATTCGTCAGCAAGCAATACGGTAGTCAGCTTCTCTTTGTCGATGCGACGTTCCAGTTCGATCGCGGCGACAAGGTTGGGTTGGTGGGGCCAAATGGCGCTGGTAAGGTCACCCTGTTTCGCATTGGTAGGGTCGAGGACTGGCGCGGTGATGGTAGGTCTTCCCTTGTCTGTGTCCGGGGTTTCCCCCTGCGTGCCCAAGTAGGGTCGTCCATGATTCCGTTTCCAGCCCCCGCCACGTCGCACGCAGCGTGCGGATTTCCCGCACTACGCGCTCCTGCACGCTTCGCATCAAGGGTTATGGGACCTATCATGCTGGAGCAGCTTTCGGCAGAAACCGCCTACTCCACTGTTTCCAGCCGAAGCCAGGGCGCAAGCGCCTTGACGGTTCAGCCTTCGCCTTGGCGTATATCCTCCGTCTCAGGTCCGTAACCGGTCATTCTCGGGAGTCTTGCGCGCCGGTCCCTATCTCTCATCCGCGATCGACCGCATCGGATCATCCGCGAAATGTTCTTTCCATAGCCGCGGCGTCAGCTGATGCACGTCCCTCGCCGGGTGAGTAGCGATCCGTTGCAGCACGTCCACGAGATAGACGTAGGGATCGATCTCGTGCATGCGGCAGGTCCGTAACAGACTCTGCACCACCGCCACGTGCTGGGCCCCCATCTCCGTCCAGCAAAACAGCCAGTTCTTGCGGCCCAGAGCGATCGGCCGGATCTCGCGCTCGAGATGATTGGTGTCCAGCGGGACATCGGGCTGCTCGAGAAAGACCTTCAAGGCCCGCTCCCGGTCCAGCGCATAGTTTGCCGCTTTGGTAAACGGGCTCTTGGGTAACAGCAGATGTTCGTGCAACGCCTTCGCAAGCCAGACAAAGAATCGATCGACCACCGGCTTGGAGTTTACCGCCCGGTAAATCATCGCCTTCTCGCCCGATAACTTCCGGTCGCGAAGAATCGATTCGTGCTCGTACAGCTAGATCGGAAGAGCGTCGTGTTGGGAAAGAGTGTAGATCGCGGTGGTCGCCGTATCATTAAAAAAAAAAACACAACACAAAAAAGAAGAAAAAAA
>CAJVYZ010000493.1 GCA_913009915.1 uncultured Gemmatimonadota bacterium
CGCCCTCGAGCAGGCCGGGCCACAGGCCAGGGGAAGTACCATGGTCGTTACCCTCGAGCCCTGCAGCCATGAAGGCAAGCAACCTCCCTGCGTCGACGCGGTGATCGAAGCCGGCGTCAGCCGGGTGGTGATGGCCTTGGCGGACCCCAATCCCCAGGCCGCGGGCGGCGCCCACCGGCTGGCCCAGGCCGGTGTGGCGGTCGACAGCGGTCTACTGGCCCCGGAGGCTTGCCGGCAGAACGCCGGATTCCTCCACCGGTTCCGCCGGCCCGAGCGGCCGTGGATCGCGCTCAAACTGGCCACCAGCATCGACCACCGGATCGCCGACCGCTCCGGGAAGGCGCAGTGGGTCTCCGGGCCGGAGGCCAGCGAGTTCGTTCACGGTCTACGCGCCGGGTTCGACGCCATCGCCGTTGGGGCCGGCACGGTCCGGGCCGACGACCCTCAGCTTACGGTCCGCGGCGCCGCCCGGGCCCGCATCCCTCCCACCCGAATAGTGTTCACCCGGTGTGGGGACATTCCCCGCGACGCGTCGGTGTTCGCCACCGCGGGTGAGGTGCCCACCTGGTTGGTGTCGGTAGGGGAGGGCCGTTCCTCGGGATCCTCCGCCGGCGGGGTCGATGGCGTGAGACTGATGCACGCGCCAACCCTGGAACAGGCCGTGGCGGAACTGCGGTCGGCCAGGATCACCACCATGTTGGTCGAAGGCGGCGGCGGCCTGGCCGGGGCCCTGCTCGGGGCCGATCTGGTAGACCGGTTCTATTGGGTGCAGAGTCCGCTGTGGCTGGGAACCGACGGCGTGCCCGCGACCCGTGCCCTGAGTGGTTCGCCGCTGGCGGAGGCCGAGCGGTGGACGGTCATCGAACGGCGGGCCCTGGGGCAGGACACCCTTCTCGTGATGGATCGGAAGCCATGTTTACCGGATTGATCAGCGCCGTAGGCACGGTGACCGCCGCCGACCACTCGGACGGCGGCCTGGAACTGGAAATCGAAGCACCCTACGTAGACGTAGCGGTGGGGGAGAGCATCGCGGTCGACGGGGCCTGCCTCACGGTGGTCCGGGTGGCTGGATCTTCGTTCGCCGTCCACGTAGTGGCCACTTCGATCGACCGGACGTTTTTTGGTGCCACCAGACGAGGGAACCGGGTCAACCTGGAGCGGGCCCTGCGCCTGGGCGACCGGCTGGGCGGCCATATGGTTCAGGGGCATGTGGACGGGGTGGGCTCGGTGCTGGCGGTGACCCGGCAGGACGACGCCTTGCTCATCGACCTGAGCGTGCCCGACGAGATCGCCCGAATCTCCATCCCGCTGGGCTCGATAGCCGTAAACGGGGTGAGTATGACCGTGAACGCCATCCCGGGTCCGGGGGTCGTCCAGATCTCGTTGATCCCGATTACTTTAGACGAGACGACCCTGGGATCCCTTACGGTCGGGGACCCGGTCCACCTGGAGGGCGACGTCATCGGCAAGTACGTTGCCGCCCTGGTAAGGCCGTGGACCGGCGATTCCGCGGGTGGCGAGTGAACTGGCATGACCCTGATGGCCCGGCGGCAGGGCCCGAGATGATTATGGAATCCGGCACTATCAAGCAGGCCATAGAAGATCTGCGTAACGGCAAGATCGTCATCGTGGCGGACGACGAAGACCGCGAAAACGAAGGCGATTTGGTATGTGCCGCGGAACTGGTCACCCCGGAGATGATCAATTTCATGACCCTTCACGGTCGGGGATTGATCTGCCTGGCGTTGGAAGGCGCCCGGTGCGACGAGTTGGGGCTGCCGCAGATGGCGGAACGCAACACCGAAGCGCTGTCGACGGCCTTCACCGTGAGCGTCGACGCCGAGCGGCGCTTCGGGGTAACCACGGGCATCTCGGCTGCGGACCGGGCGGCCACCATCCACGTGGCGATGAACCCCAGCACCCACCCCGAGGATCTGCGCCGGCCGGGCCATGTGTTCCCGCTGCGGGCGCGGCCGGGCGGGGTGTTGCAGCGCGTGGGCCAAACCGAGGCCAGTGTGGATCTGGCACGGCTCGCCGGCTTGCGACCGGCGGGGGTCATCTGTGAGATCCTCAACCCCGACGGTACCATGGCGCGCCGACCGGAGTTGGAGGTGTTCAGCGGGGAGCACGGACTGACCATGGTGACGGTGGCCCAACTGGTGGCTTATCGCCTGCAGACAGAACGTCTCGTCCGCCGGGTGGCGGAAGCACGGCTGCCGACGCCGTACGGCGAGTTTACCATCGTCGCCTACGCCAACGAAGTTGACGACGCCGAACATCTTGCGCTGGTATGCGGTGATATCGACGGACGGGAGAACGTCCTCGTCCGCATGCACTCCAAGTGTTTGACCGGCGACGTATTCGGCTCGGCGCGATGTGACTGCGGTCCCCAATTGCACGAGGCCATGCGGCTCATCGCCAGTGAGGGACAGGGTGCCATCGTCTACCTCGACCAGGAAGGTCGTGGTATCGGCCTGCTGAACAAACTGCGCGCCTACGAGTTGCAGGATGGCGGTGCCGACACGGTCCAGGCCAACAAGAAATTGGGTTTCGGGGCGGACCTGAGAAACTACGGGATCGGCGCCCAGATCCTGCGCGATCTCGGGTTGACCTCCATTCGCGTCATGACCAACAACCCTCGCAAGCTGGTGGGGATCGACGGATACGGACTGCGCATCGTCGAACGTGTCCCACTCATCATCGAACCCACCGACGAGAATCGCGATTACCTGGCCACCAAGCGCGATCAGCTCGGACACATCATTGGTCATTAGTCGCCATGCCAGAGATTAGCGGACGGCTTCGCTCGGTCGGGCGGGTCGGCATCGTCGTGAGCCGATACAATCAGGTCATTACCGCCAAGCTTCTCGACGGAGCCCGACGATGTACCCGCGACGCGGAGATCGGAAGAGCACACGTCTGAACTCCAGTCACACTGATATATCTCGTATGCCGTCTTCT
>CAJVYZ010000494.1 GCA_913009915.1 uncultured Gemmatimonadota bacterium
AAGATATTCGGTTGATTGAATGTCGGTTCGTTTTTTTTTTTCAAGCAGAAGACGGCATACGAGATATATCAGTGTGACTGGATTCAGACGTGTGCTCTTCCGATCTGAGGAAATCTTCGGACCGGTTCTGTCGGTCCTGACCTTCGACGAACCCGAAGAAGCCGTGGCTCTCGCCAACAACACCGAGTACGGCCTGGCCGCCGGGGTGTGGACCCGCGACGTCAGCAAGGCCATTCGCACAGCCCGGGCCATCCGCGCCGGCACGGTCTGGATCAACACCTACAACCTGTACGACTCGGCGGCGCCGTTCGGCGGATTCAAGCAAAGCGGCTTCGGTCGCGACCTCGGGCGGGTAGCGTTGGACGGGTATACGGAGACGAAGACTGTATGGATAGGACTGTGATGAAGGCGAGGGCGGCGGGGGCAGCGGGGGCAGTGTCGCGGATGGGCGATACCGCCCTACCGCCTTACCGCCCTACCGCCGATCAACCTGAGGCCAGCTGGTAATGCGGGAGGCATACATCACCGCGGCTGTCCGCACACCGGTCGGTCGTGTCGGCGGCGCGCTCGCCTCCGTACGGCCCGACGACCTCGCGGCCGTGGCGGTTCGGGCGGCGGTCGAGCGCGGCAACCTGGAGCACGAGGCCATAGACGACGTCATCCTCGGTTGCACCAACGGTGCCGGGGAGGACAACCGTAACGTGGCGCGCATGGCTGCCCTGCTGGCGGGGCTACCGATCGAGGTTCCCGGCCAGACCATCAACCGCCTGTGCGGCTCCGGCATGCAGGCGGTGGCCAGCGCGGCGCAGGCCATCAAGGCCAACGAGGGCGACGTATTTGTGGCGGGTGGGGTGGAGAGCATGACCCGGGCGCCTTACGTCCTGCTCAAGACGGACAAGCCGTGGAACCGCCGGCCGCCGGAGATGGCGGACACCACCGTGGGATGGCGCTTCGTCAATCCGCGGATGCCGGACGAGTACACCATCTCCCTGGGCGCCACGGCCGAGAAGGTGGCAGACAAGTACCGGATTCCCCGGAACGAGCAGGACGAGTTCGCGGTGGAGAGCCAGCGGCGCGCCGCCGCCGCCATCGAGGCCGGCCATTTCAAGGACGAGTTGTTGGCGGTCACCATCCCCGCCAAGGGCGACTCGACCACCATCGTCGATCAGGACGAGCACCCCCGGCCGGACGTCACTGTCGGAAAACTCGCCACCCTCAAGCCGGCGTTCGTCCGGGAGGGCACTGTGACCGCCGCCAATTCCAGCGGCATCAATGACGGCGCCTCGGCACTGGCCGTCGTCAGTAGAGCGGCCCTCGATACCTCGGGCCGGCCACCGCTCGCTCGCATCGTCGCCACCGCGGTAGCGGGGGTCGATCCCAGCCTCATGGGTCTGGGCCCGATTCCGGCAACTCGAAAGGTGCTGGCACGGACCGGTCTGACCATCGACGATATCGACCTCATCGAACTCAACGAGGCCTTCGCCTCACAGAGCATCGCCTGTATCCGTGAGCTGTCGCTGGACCCCGCCAAGGTCAACATCTACGGCGGCGCCATCGCCTTGGGCCACGCGCTGGGGTCGTCTGGCTCCCGCATCGTCACCACGCTGGTCCACGCCCTCAAGCGGACCGGCGGCCGCTACGGCCTGGCAACCATGTGCATCGGCGTAGGACAGGGGATTGCGATGATAGTGGAGAGTGAGAGTGAGAGTGCGTAGTGCGGTGTGCGGTGTGCGGTGTGCGGTGTGCGGTGTGCGGTGTAGGCTAACTGGTCGCCCAGTGCTGTCAACTGATTACTGATTACTGCTCACTGACTCCTAATACCTGCCCTATCCTCCCCCAACCGCCGAACCCCATGTCCGACTATCAATACATCCTCACGAGCGTCGCCGACGGGATCGGTACCATCACCCTCAATCGCCCCGAACGGCTCAACGCGTTCGACGGGGTGATGCGGGAAGAGTTGGTCCACGCCACACGGGAGATCATCGGACATCCCGATGTTAGGGCCATCGTCCTCACGGGCGCGGGCCGCGCGTTCTGCGCCGGGGCCGACGTGGACTACATGGGAAAGGCTCTCGAGCGGGAGGACTACGAAGCCGCCATGGGGCTGGTGCTCTCGGGTGGCGAGGTGGTCCGCATGCTGCGCGAGGCGCCCCAACCGGTGCTGGGGAGCCTCAATGGCCCGGCCGCGGGCGGCGGGGCCAACCTGGCCCTGGCGTGCGACCTGCGACTGGCCTCGGAACACGCCGCCATAGGCCAGGTGTTCCACAAGATCGGGGTCCACCCCGACATGGGCGGGACCTACTTCCTCCCTCGGTTGGTGGGGTCGTCGAAGGCGCTGGAGCTGATCTGGTCGGCCGCGATGATTCCGGCGGAGCGCTGCCTGGAACTTGGCTTGGTGAACCGCGTAGTGGGGCACGACCAGCTGGCCGCCGAAACGGCATCCTGGGCCACCCGCCTGGCGGCGCTCCCGCCGATAGCCGCGCGGGCCGCCAAGGATGCCGTTTACCGTAGCGGTGATAACGACCTGGCGACGATGCTGGAACTCGAGGCAGAGATCCAGTTGGCGTGTTTCCGGAGCGAGGACGCACGAGAGGGGATGGCGGCGTTTAGGGAAAAGAGGGCGCCGGAGTTCAAAGGGCGGTAGGGCGGTAAGGCGGACAGGCGGTCGGTAGCGTTGCTTTGGCGACAGGGCCGAGATTGAGATGAGATAGTGGTTGGGATTCCGGGATTCCGATATTCCGGGAGTCCGAAAATGTGGGATCGTCGTCACGAGCGACCCCAATCGATCAATTTCGGATTCCCGAAATGCCGGAATCCCGGAATCCCATCCCCTTAGATCGGAAGAGCACACGTCTGAACTCCAGTCACACTGATATATCTCGTATGCCGTCTTCTGCTTGAAAAAAAAAAAACACAACAACAAGAAAAAAAAAAACAAAAAACAACAGAAACCC
>CAJVYZ010000495.1 GCA_913009915.1 uncultured Gemmatimonadota bacterium
GGGCGTTTCACGGGGCCGGGCCGGTGGCTAGGGAAGGGCGGGGGGGTGGGAACCCAGCGCCCGGGCGCCGGCGGAGGGTCATAACCGCAAGCGGTTCCCCGGGCAAGTGCCGTCTGCCCGAAGCCGCCGCGACGCGGTCCCGCCGGCGATGGATACGGCCCTCCATAAGGCTCTCTCGGTAGACCGGACCGCACGATTCTCCTCTGCCGACGAGCTGGTGGCGGCCATGACCGGCGAGGCTGAACCTGCCAAGGCGTCTCCCGCCAAACGCTTGGGCTGCGGTTCCACTGCGGCGGTCTTGATAGTAGTACTGGCGCTAGTGGCCGCGTTGGCGATGAGCGTGTAGCAGGGAGTAGGTGAATCCCAGGTCTTGTCCGCTGACAACCCCATCGCCAGCTTCTCCCGCAGCCCCGCAGCCCCGCAGCCCCGCAGCCCCGCAGCCCCGCAGCCCCGCAGCCGGCAGCTGATTACCTTCGGGACCGCCTTACCGCCTTACCGCCTTACCGCCTGTCACCTCGCCCGCTCGATCTCCACCTTGATATTCCGCCAATCCCCCTGGCGGAACCGCATCACACTCAACCCACACCGGGTCATGTGACCGATGAGGATGGCCAGCCAGATGTGCCAGGCTTGCAACCCCCATGTCATCTGGATGACCGTCACTATCCCGATCGGGATGAAGATCTGGGAGACGAGTGAGATGTAGAGTGGACTCTTGGTGTCGCCGGTGCCCTGCAGGCCGCCGGTGTACGCCAGCGCCACGGTAATGAACAGGCCGGACACACTAAGAAAAGTGAGGAGCTGCCGGCCGATGCCGAGCACCACGGGGTCGTCCATGCCGAACATGCCCAGCAGGGTGCCGGGCAGGAAGAGGAAGGCCGAGCCGAGCACGGCGGCGCCACCCAGACCGATGAGTGAGGCGATGTGAACGCCGTGCACCGATCGGTCTGGGCGCCCGGCGCCGAGGTTCTGTCCCGCGACCGTGGCGGCGGCGGCCATCATCCCGGCCGACGTCCAGGTGATGAGAGAGAACAACTGGCCGTAGCCGACCGCGTAGGCCGCCTGCGCCTGGGCGCTCATGGCCAGAGACCCGACGAAGGCGAGCATGATCACCCCGCCGATATTCATCGCCACACCCTGGATGCCGGCCGGAATCCCGAAACGGAACAACTCGCGAATGATGGGCCAATCCGGCTTGAGGCTCATACCCCGCCCGAAATGGACGACCCAGCTAGTCGAGAAGAACAGCCGGTTGAGCGCGATCAGGCCGAGAATCCCGCCGGCGATCACCGTGCCGATCGCGGCGCCCTTGGTGCCCATTGCCGGGATGGGTCCGAAGCCCCGGATGAACACGATGTTGAGGATGATGTTCAGCGCCGTGAGGGCCAGGCCGTACTTGAGCGGCGTCTTGGCGTCGCCGGCCGCGCGCAGTGCCCCGCCGAGCATGAAAAACAGCATCAGGCCGATCATGAACAGGAACATGATGCGCAGGTAGGGCAGCGCCTCCGCCTGGACCTCCGGGGTGGCATTGACCAGGTCGAGCAACGTGGGCGACAGGAAGTAGCCCAGCGGGGCGAAGATCCCCACCGACATGACTACGGTGGTGAGGAACGCCTGATAGACGGTCCGGTTGACCTTGTCGGCATCGTTGGTCCCGGCGAAGCGCGCCACCAGGACGCCCATCCCGACGAACAGGGAATTGATGAACAGGATGACCACCAGGAAGATCTGCCACGCCACCCCGATGGCGGCATTGCCGTGGTAGCCAACGTAGTGGCCGACCATGACATGGTCGACGATTCCCTGGAGCCCGCCGAGGATGTTTTGCAGCATGGTGGGCCAAGCCAGCCGCCAGACGGCGCGGGGAATGGGACCATCCACGATGGATCGGTCGAACTTGGATTTTATGCCGGCGGATGCGGTCATGGAGTCCCGAGGCTCGAAGCGACGCTAAGTGTAGTCGTCGCGGCCCGGATGGGCCAGCGGCCCCGGCTATTCCCCGCGCAGGACCTCCATCGGCTCGACACGACTGGCTCTGCGCGCCGACAACCAGGTCGTGGCCCTCGCCAGATACATGAACCCCAGTCCGACCACCCAGTATGTCACCGGACCGACACCCGCCACGCCGGCGAGCAGGCGCGCGAGCAGCGAGCTCGCAGGTGGTGTCGCACAGGCGCCGGGATGCCAGTGGCCGGGCAGGGTGTGGCGGCGCCGGTGGTCGGGATTGTGGGGCTCGAGGACGGGCGCGCCGCCGGGCTCGAAACGGATGAAGCCCGACGCGCAGTTGATGCCCGGTTCCGTGCTCTCGAAGAACCCTGGCTGGGCGATCTGGGCGGCGAACTCATTTAGGACCGAATCGACCCGCGCCTTCGAGAGCTTGACCCGCGAGGGCTCGCCGGCGGGCGTCTTGAAGAACGCGCCGTCGTAGGGGTGGACGGCGAGGCGTAGCTCGTGCTCGGGGATCGCGTCCCAGTGCGTGCCGCCGTAGCGCCAGAATCGTCCCTCGGCGTGGACGATATCGCCATAGGCACGGTGCAGGTCCTCGCCGACGCGACCGGCGATCTCGACGTCGGAGCCGATCGCGAGATGGTGTTTGACACGTCGCACGGCGCCCGGGCGGTTGAGGTCGGCGAGACGGTCGAGGGGATCACGCAGCATGCCGGCCCTCGCGCCGTTCGGTCTCGCGGTGGGCGATGCTGCGCACGGTCGTCATGACCTCCGCATCATCGAGCGGCGGTCGGCAGTGGGTACGGTTCCAGGCGAGCAGGAGATGGAGCGCGCCATCAAGGCCGAAGGTCAGGTGCTGCTGGGCTGGCGTGATGTGCCCGTGGATGCCGACATGCCCATGTCGCCCCTGGTGCGTGAAAAAGAGCCGGTCATCCGCATGGTGTTCGTGGGAGATCGGAAGAGCACACTTCTGAACTCCAGTCACACTGATATATCTCGTATGCCG